>JAJEEZ010000172.1:0-4095 GCA_022820705.1 Candidatus Latescibacterota bacterium
GTCGGTCGATTCCACTACCCAAGTTTCCCAATCGTCTATCCGCTCGCCCACCTTGAAGAACAGATAGACGCAGCCGTCGCCGCTGGCGTGGAGCACTGGATTCCAGTGGGCACAATCTCGCACCTTGGCCAAGCAGCGCGGGGCCGACCAACGCCCGTGCCGGCGCTCGGCTCCCCAGATCCCGACATCCGCTTGGCCCTCGCCGGTGCCGCCAAACCACGCGGCGAGAAACGCGCCGTTTTTGAGCTGTACTAAGGTTGAGGCGTGGCACTGGGCGAAGGGCCGGTCGTCGGCAAAGAGGTGCTCGCGGATGTGGATTAAGTGGCGCAGGTAGTCGCCGTACGCGGACAGATCGAGCGACTGGCCGCCGGCCTCAATGGCTTGCTGGATTGCGGCGAGGGGTGCGTCCTGCAAGTCGCGCCCTTCGCGCTGGCATACCTGCGCCGCCGTGCCGGCCGCAAAGCCCATCTGGGCGCAGGTCGCTTGGATGCGGAAGGAGCTCATGGCCATCTGGTCGCCCGAGGCCGAGCGCCCGGCCACTAGCAGATTAGCAGCCCCTTTGGGCACTAGGCTCCGCAGCGGGATGTGATACGGCTCGACCATGGTGGTGATGCCCGTGCCAGCGCGCTCGACGCGGTCGGGCCAGTGGTAGTCGAGATGGTAGGTGCCCACTGCCACGGCGTCGGGAAAAGTGCAGGCATGGGTGACGTCCTCCTCGGTCAGGAGATATTCGCCGACAATGCGCCGTCCCTCGCGGGCACCGATGTGCCGGGAGACCGAGGCGAGGACGTGGGTGTCGAGCCGGGTGCCGGCGTAGCCCTTAGTCTGCAAGTAGTAAATCAGGCCCATCATCTGCCGCCGCGCATGTAGTTCGGCGCGGGACAGGCTCTGGCCATCGGCCGCGTCAAACCCCACAACCTTCATCTTGACTTCGACCTTGCCGGAGGGGAAGACGTGCAAGGTGGTCATGGGCAGGGACTCGTCGTCGTCCCAAGTCGGGCAGCCCGGCGGCAAGAAGGGAGTGACAGGTCGGCCAGTGTTCCACATCACAAAATACAGGCTCATGGGCAGTTGTTTGTTGGCCCCCTCGTGGATGGTCGCAAACCCGGCCGCGTGGGCTAGGGCGCAGGCACCAGTGGCATCGACGACCATGCCGGGCCGGAACTCGATGCGGTCAGAGGCGCAGGCAACCTCGACTGAGGCGATGTGCCCACCGTCGCGTTGCGCCGTCAAGGCGCGGGCGTGGAAGAGGATTTCGACGTCGGCTGTGGCGACCATTTCCTGCAAAAAGAAGGCGCACAATTCCAAGTCGTACGCGCGGCGGTCGGCGAGCGGGTCGTACTCGGCGATGAGCTCGTGCTGGGTTAGGGTCTCGACGAGGCGGGCAAAAGGGGCGTTGACGCGCTGGCTGTCGCCGCAAAAACCAGCGACGCCCCCGGCCGTGCCTTGGCCTCCCAAGACATTGGCTGGCTCGACAATGGCAACGGTGGTCTCGGGCGTTTTGGCGGCGAGCGCGGCAAAGGTGCCGGCCATGCCGCCGCCGAGGACCAAGGTGTCGATAGGGCGGGTGATGGGCATAGGGGCATCCGTTTGTTGGAGGAATGGGATAATATACGCATCAGAGGCCAGAGTAGAGACGGCGGGGTTTTGACACTGTTCAACGCCCCGTCGTCCGTTTTAAGACGCTTATAGAAACCGCGCAAAAAGGAAAGGAGCAACGAGTGAACAAACGCGCCTGCAGCACCTTGATCGTCTGGCTAATGTTGGTAGCAGTAGCCTCGGGCCAAGCGGTCGATTGGCCTTACTACACCTCTGATCTGGGCGGCACCAAGTACTCGCCCGCCGCCCAGATTGGCCCGGATAACTTCGATCAATTGCGCGTCGTGTGGCGCTTTCGCCCGCCCGATCAGCGGATATACGAGACGACCGATCTCGACCTAGACTTTGACGAGCACCGCGGTACGCCGATCGCCGTCAATGGGGTGCTGTACTACGCCTCGCCGTTCAATATCCTCGTCGCCCTCGATGGAGCTAGCGGCGAGGAACTGTGGAAGTTTGATCCAGAAGCTTGGCGCATTGAGCCTCGCTTCTTGGGCAACCTGCGCGGCGCAAGCTACTGGACCGACGGCGCAGTCGAGCGGATTTTTCTCGCCACTTCAACCGCCTATTTGTACTCCATTGATGCCAAGACCGGCCTTCCATACCCGGCGTTTGGTCAAGATGGTCGGGTTGACTTGGGCGCGTCCCTGCGCCGCCCGCTGACCGACGGCGACCGCTGGAACTACGGCGTTACGGCCCCGCCCGTGATCTGCCGTGACGTGGTCGCGGTCGGTTCGGCCATTGGCGACTGGCGCGGCCGGCCTCCGGCTGAGTATACGCCTCCCGGCGATGTGCAGGCTTTCGACGCAAGGACGGGGGCCAAAGTTTGGGAGTTTCACACGATTCCGCAGGCGGGCGAATACGGCAACGAGACTTGGGAAAGCGATGCTTGGAAAAGCTACGGCGCGGCTAATGTCTGGGCCTCAATGACCGCCGACGAAGAGCTGGGCTACCTCTACTTGCCGGTGAGTACGGCCAGCCATGACTACTACGGCGGCGAGCGCCCGGGCGACAACCTGTTCAGCGAGTCGATTGTCTGCCTGAATGCCGAGACCGGCGAGCGGGTCTGGCACTATCAGCTAGTCCACCACGGCCTGTGGGACTACGATCCCCCGGCCCCTCCGGTGTTGCTGGATGTGGAAGTAGAAGGTCGCCCGCGCCAGATCGTCGCCGTGCTTACCAAGCAGGCTTTCTGCTTTGTGTTTGACCGCAAAAGCGGCGAGCCGATTTGGCCGATTGTCGAACGGTCGGTGCCCCAGTCGCAGGTGCCGGGCGAGCAGACCTCGCCGACCCAGCCTTTTCCAACCAAACCTGCGCCATTTGAACGCCAAGGTATTGGCGAAGACGACCTGATTGACTTCACGCCCGCACTACGCGAGGAAGCCAAGGAGATCCTCGCCCGCTATGACTATGGCCCGCTCTACGCGCCGCCGACCGAGAAGGGGGTTTTGGTGGTGCCTGGGCAATGGGGCGGTGCCGACTGGGCCGGTGGTGCCGCGGATCCGCGCACGGGTGTGCTCTACGTGCCGTCGCACATGGCCATCACGACCGTGCAACTGCATCGGGTAGATGACCCGGAGGCGCATTCGGCGTTTTCTGCTAGCAACAACCAGCACGTCCTCGGCCCGCGAGGGCTGCCGCTGGTCAAGCCTCCTTATGGCAGTATCACCGCCCTTGATCTCAACACCGGCGAGCACCTGTGGCGGACGACGGTGGGCAAGGGGCCGGTGGACCACCCGGCTCTCAAGGGACTCGACCTGCCGGATATGGGCTGGGACAACCGCACCTTCGTGCTGACCACTCCCCGGTTGCTGCTGGCCGCCTCGCAAGACCCACACGATCTGAGCGACGCTGGTATGGACTACTTCGTTGATCGCGACGCCTACTTACGCGCCTACGATCTGGCGTCGGGCCGAGAAATCGGCCGCGTCGAGTTGCCCAGCAATGCCTACGGCGCGTTGATGAGCTATGTGGCGGATGGACGCCAGTACGTGATCGTCCCGGTAGGCAATGATTTTGGCGACCCCGAACGCCCGCCCGAGCTGGTGGCACTGGCCATTCCGCGCGCGGGCGAATCCTTGCCGCCGCAAGGTCACGATCGAGGCGACGCCGGGCACCCAGCCTTTTACCGGGCCGTCCAAGCCATCGACGCTGGCGACGTAGAGACGCTCAGGAACCTACTCGCCGAACATCCCGAACTGACGGCCGCGCAGGGCTATTTCGACGAGTACTACGAATACCCCTACTTCCGAGGGGCCACTCTCTTGCACCACGTGGCTGGCGAACCGCAGCGAGTGCCGTTGCCCGCAAACGCCGTTGAACTGGCCGCTGTCTTGCTCGCCGCTGGGGCCGATCCCAACGCCGCTACGTACGATTTAGTTACGGTGCTGGAACTGGTGGCCCAAAGTGCCCAGCTCGATTGGGCTGGTACCAAGGACGAGTTGGTCAGCCTCTTGGTCGATCGGGGGGCTGATTTGGATCGCAACCGCGGCCGGA
>JAJEEZ010000145.1:0-8192 GCA_022820705.1 Candidatus Latescibacterota bacterium
TAGCTGGTGCGCGCAGCGATTTTGAGGTGGCTCAAGGCCCTTTCCGCAGCGTCCGCGTCCGCGCCGATCAAAGTCAGGGCACCGACGCGCTCGTTGTATAGGCCGAAGTTTTTAGAAAAGGAACTGGCCACTAACAGTTCGCAGCCCGTGTCGCAGATCGTCCGCAGGCCCGTCGCATCCTCTTGTAACCCATCGCCAAACCCCTGATAGGCAAAATCGACTAAGGGCAGCAAGCCGCGCTCGGTGACGACCTCAGCAATCTGCCGCCAAGTGTCCGGGGTGGGATCGCAGCCGGTGGGATTGTGGCAACAGCCGTGCAGCAGCACCACGTGGCCGGAGGGAATTTGCCCGAGCGCGGCGAGCAAGGCATCGGCGTCGATGCTGTTGGTACCGCCGTCGAAATAGGGATAGGTCTCGACCTGTAGGCCGGCCGAGGCAAAGATCTTGGGGTGATTGGCCCAAGTCGGCTCACTTATCCATATAGGCCGGTCGGCCAAGTTCTGGGCGAGGAAATCGCCAGCTAGGCGCAAGGCTCCGGTGCCGCCGGGACTTTGCACGGTGATGGCGCGTTCGGCCGCCTCGTGCCCGACGCCCAAAATTAGCTCCCGCACGGCAGCACCGTATTCCGAACTGCCCTCAATGCTCAAATAGCTCTTGGTCTTTTCCGCAGCCAAGACGCGCTCTTGCGCCGTTTGCACTGAAGCCAAAACCGGCGTCTGACCGCTCGCATCCTGATAAACGCCGACGCTGAGATTGATTTTGTTTGGATTCTCGTTGCTCTTGAACGCCGCGCTCAGCCCCATAATGGGGTCGGCCGGCGCCATCGTTAGTTGTTTGAACATGCGTTATACTACCATCTGTTTTTTAGGTCTCCCCAACTAATGGGTGCCACGGCTGTGGGGCTGGAAACTCGGGTAAGCTCGAAGGTGTCGGCAGTGCTGTTTGGATATGGGAAGACGAGATTGCCGCTGTCGCTTGAGAACTCAGCGGCGATAGTCCATCCCCGTTCAGGTGTACCGCTGAAGTGGGAAGTAATCCTTTCCACTAAATCGTCAGGGAGATCGTCCGAGCCCAGAACCTCAGCAAAGAACTTGATAAAGAACTCACCAGCCTCCGTATCGCCCAAATACAGAGCAGCTTCGTCAATATCTAACCGCACGCTGTTGCCCTCGGTGCTATAGGTACCCATCCAGGCAAAAGTCATCGAATACCCCCCATGCGGACTTGCAAGTACATCAACAGCTAGCTGACGCAAGGCATCTACGTCGATAGTCGAATCCGCTGCGTTAGCGACGTCCATCAAATGGGGATCTAGTCCCTCTAGTGCGAGGGACAATATCGCGAAAACGTCGACGCCGACGAAACGCATCTCAGTGTCAAGTTGGCAGGAGTTGTATTCTGCAAAGGTGGCCCGGAGAGTCGTTTCGCCCTCTATCGTTTCGATGTAGAAGGTGCCGTCTTCTTCTACTGTGGCCAACTCGACTCCTTCCTCAGTACCTTCCCAAGTACCCAGCAGGACGTCCTCGCTAGCGGCAGGCAAAGCCCACAGGATTAGGACGAATAAAAAAGAAAGGCTGCGTTTCATGATAGTCTCCTCTCCCGATGAGGTAACTTAAAAAAGTGAATGTACACCGCCCGTCCTCATAATCAAACCCCCAAAGACGGGTTTTATGCACATCCTCAGCAGCGGCGATACGTCGCAAAAACCAACTCGCCTTCGCATCGCTTTTCTGCCACCTCCCATTCGCTTTCGTCCCACGCCGGAAAGTACGCGTCGCCCTCGACTTCGATAGGCAGGTGCGTCAGGATCATTTCGTCGGCCAAGGGCAGGGCCTGCTCATAGACTTGGGCACCCCCCAGCACGAAGAGTTTTTCGCTGCCGTGGGCGCGGGCGCGCTGCAAAACCTCGGCCAAACTCGCGCAGACAACCACGCCCTCGGCCACCGCGTAGGCCGGATTGCGGGTGAGGACGAAGTTGAGGCGCTGTGGCAAGGGACGAACCTGAAAAGTCTCGTAGGTCTTGCGGCCAGCCACGACCGCGTGGGCCCGCGTGACGCGGCGGAAGTGCTTCATGTCGGCCGGATAGTGCCACGGGATGGCATTGTCGCGGCCAATGACCCTGTTCTCGCTCAGGGCGGCGATGATAATGGTTTTCATGCGGACGAATCGGATGGATGAAAGAAAGAGCGGACGACCGGATGCTCCGCGCGCTTGGCCTCGGCAACCGTGCCGGTAAATGCCACTTGGCCTTGGTCCAGCATGATGAGACGACCGTCGAGCCGCTCGATGCTGAGTAACTCGTGAGTAATAATGGCGATGGTGATGCCCAATTCGCGGTTGAGCATGAGGAGCAGCGCGTCGATCTCGGCCGCGGTGACCGGATCGAGACCCGCGCCCGGCTCGTCGCAGAAGAGAATCTCCGGGTCCATGACCATGGCCCGCGCCAGAGCGGCGCGCTTGCGCATCCCACCCGACAGCTCGCCGGGGAAGTGCTCGCAGGCGTGCCCTAAGCCCACCGAGGAGAGGCGAGTGCGCGCAATTTCTCCAATCAAGGATCGCTCTAGGTCCGTGTGCATTTCCAAGGGCAAGGCGACGTTTTGCTCAACTGTCAACGAATTGAGCAGCGCGCCGTATTGGAACATCACGCCCAGCCGCTTGCGCAGGGCCGCCAGCTCCTCCTCGCCGAGGGCCGTCGCGTCTTGGCCGAGGACTTCAACGCGGCCCGAGGCGGGTTGCACCAAGCCGATAATCGCCTTGAGCAAGGTGCTCTTGCCGCAACCGCTGCCGCCTAGCACGACGGCGATTTCCCCCTCTTCTACGTGAGCATCAATCCCACTCAGAACGACCGTCTCGCCATAGGACACGCAGAGACCTTGGATGTCAATAGCGCGAGTTACCATTTGAGATAAAAGACAATGCCCCAGAAGGCGTCGAGGATGATGATGCCAAACAGCGACGACACAACTGCGGAAGTAGTAGCCCGACCGACGCCCTCGGCTCCGCCACTGAAATTGAGGCCGTGGTGCACCGAAATTATCGTGATAAGCCACGCAAAAGACGCGCTTTTGACCAGCCCCGTGAGCAAATCCTTGAGAAAGAGCGACGATGCGACTTGGTTGAGAAACACAGTAGCCGGGATGTCCAGCGACACCACGCCGATGAAGGTGCCGCCGAGGATGCCAACGAAATTGGCCATGATCGTCAACAGCGGCACACAGACGACCATGGCCCACAGCTTGGGCACCACCACAAAGCGCAGCGGGTCGATTCCCATAGTCTGCAAGGCGTCCAATTCCTCGGTGAACTTCATGGTGGCGATCTCCGCGGCAATAGCCGACCAAGAGCGGCCAGACACCATGATCGCGGTCATCAGCGGCCCCAACTCGCGAGTCAGGCCAATGCCCAGCAGATTGGCGACGAAAATATCGGCCCCAAACTGGCGGAGCTGGGCCGCGGACTGAAGGGCTGAAACCGCGCCGACGAGAAAGAGAATCAGCCCGACGATCTGCAACGCCTGTGCGCCAATCGCGTACGCTTGTTCGCCAAAGCTGCCCCGGCGAATTTGCTCGCGGCGGAACAAGGAGCTAACCGAGAAAAAGGTCAGGTCGGCCATCAGGTAGAGAAAACCGGCCGCGCGCACGCCCTGAGCGCGGACCCAAGCGCCGAGGCGTTCAAGGACGACGCAGGACGGCGCGGGCGGCGCAGGCGAGGGCGCAGGCGAGGCAAAGTCGAAAACGGGCTGCAAGTGAGCGGGCAGCCCATCGAGGCGGAGTTCCTTGTCCAAGGAGCGGGCGATATCAGGCAAGCCGCGCAGAAAGACGGCCCCCGCGGTGTCGAGGTGTTCGACTTGGCGCAAGTCAGCGCGGAGCGCGGGACGCGGGTATTTGGCGATGAGATTGCGGACTTGGGGGGCGAGCGCGCCGATGGAATGTAGCGAAAGCGCGCCCCCGAGCGCGATTCCCTGTTCGTCGCTTTGCACCCAAGTCATAGCAAATAGTTGAGGCGCAGCAGGACCTGTTGCTCAGATTGCAACCGCTGGATCGGCTGCTTGCGCTCGAAGTCGAAGACGACGACCAAGTTGGCGAAGCGACTAAGCGGCAAGCGCAAGCGGTTTTCCCAAGTGAACTCCCAAGTGTCGGTGGCCGTCGCCGGGATGAGGAGGTCAAACTCCGAGTCCAAGCTGGGGAAGTGAGAGAAACGCGACCGGAGCAGTAGCACGGCCTCCAAGCCGGTGGTGGCCGTGTCCTGCAACTTGCGGGCGACAGTGCGGGAGGAGTTTAGGTCAAAGGTATCGGTAACATAGCTTTGCCGCGCCCCAAAACCAACGCGCATGTCGAGGTTCAGGGGAAAGCTGCTGATGACTTGGGAGTTGATGCCAATGCCTTGGCGCAGTTCGAGAGGGCTGAAGGGCGGAGAGAGGGTAAATTCGCTAATGCTCGTCGTGTACTCGGCTTGGTCGCCGGTGCGCATTAGAAGGCGTCGGGGCGGGTCGAAGTGCTCCTCTTCAGCGAATAGCCTAGTGTTGAACACCCCGCGCAAATAGGGGCCAATCCGCTTGGAAAGCCGGTAGATATACGTCGTGCGGACTTCGAACTTGTCGATGGACTTGCGAAAGTCGTCGCCCTCTTCGCGGGTGAAGCCCTCTTCAAAGTCCAGCCACAGATTGGCGTAGTGGCGGTCCGTGTTATAGACGCTGCTGCCGATGATCTCAGCGGCAAGCAAAAGGACCGAGCGATCCGCGCCGGTAGTGTTCTGAGAGGTGGACAGCCGGGGCGAACCGCTGAGTTGCAAAGAGGTCTTCCAGCGCGAGTCAACTACTTGGGTGAGAAGGCCATGCTGAGCCGGAGGGTAGAAGCCGATGAACTCGTCACTGGTGTCCACTATTAGATTGCGCTGGACCAATTCGCCCGGCTCTAAGCGGACGCTGAACTTGCGGGTGGTTGATATGTTGTCGCCGACTCGCACTACCGAGTAAACCCCCGGAGGCAGAAGCCAAGTTTTGACCGCCTCGCCGCGCTCCTCCTCGACACCGAAACCGAGGCCGTAGTTTTCCTGTGAGGACTCCCGGTACAGCTCATAGGATTCGTTGATCGATGCGCGGTTCTCAGACATGACGTTGATGACTAGTCCAGCCCAGAAGGGCTTTACCAGAGTCGTCATGCCCTCTTGGACTGGTACGGTGCGGATCATCATCTGGAGGTCCGTGCCCGAACCGACCAGTAATTTGTAGCTGCCGGGCGAGAGCAACACGCCAGTGCCGGGGGAGGCTTCGCGGATGGGTTTGTTGCCTTGTAAAACGAGAAAGCTCGGTTCGTTGAGGGAGCCGGTCATCGTCGGCACGAACAGGAAGCCCTTGCCCTTGGGAATCAGCGTTGGATCCTGTTCGAGTTGGCCGCGTCCGGGTGGGGCGATCCAAGTGTAGCTATCGCCTCGGATCGGACCGACGAACAACGGCAGGGCGATTAGGATGTAGAGCAGCTTGCACATGCCAAGTCCTATGGGGCTAGCTTCCCCGGTATGAGTTCGTAGTGATCGGCTTGGGTTTGCAGCACTGTATCTCGGACCGCTGGTGCAGTTTCCCCTTCGGACGCGATGGGCGCGACAGGCGCGGGCCGCTGATTGTTGCTGAACTTGAAGTCGATCTCTCCGATCGCCTTTTGCATCCGCTGGCCCAAAATTCCGCTCAACGCAGCCACCATGTGTATCATGGCCGGGGAGAACACTTGTTTCTCCTCGTCGAAATCGTCCTGCCATATAACCTTGCCATCGTCCTGCCTTACCAGTTCCATCGTCATAACGAGATGGGCTGCCCACAAATCGCCGCTGTCGAAGCGCTCAATGGCTTTGACCGAGCCGCTGAGTACGTAATCCGGGCGGTGTTCGTAAAAATCGCGATCCCCGCCGACATAGGTAAAGAGATCAGCTTGGCGCAAGTGCTGCTTGACTGCATCGGTAATCATGTCGCTGGGGCGCTCCATCCAATAGTGGATGTTGTCGCGCTGCAGTTCGTACTGATCGCGGCGGCGGATGATGTTGGTGCGGTCATACGCTCGGGGCACCTCAAAGCCTTTGACCTGCAAGCGGAAAGGGTACGGGCGCTCGGAATCTTCCACGCTACCGCGCAAGGGTTCGATATGCAGCTTAAAATAGCGCCGCTGCGGCAACTTGGTGTCGCCGCCTAGCAACTGGGCGCAGCCGGATAGAACTGCTGCCAAAATGAGAGCCTGACCGCAGCGGCTCACTCGGCTATTGGGCCTCACTACTGCTACCTCGGATGAGTACCGCGGGATTCTCGCGGATTAGTTCGGTGGTTTCGCGGATATTCTGCAAAGTTTCCTCCAATTCCTGCATGGCGCGCAGGAGATTCTGCCGGCTGGCCCCCACGGTCTGGTCAATGCCCACAAAGGTCTGGTCGATATGGGTTATCACGGTGTCCATCCGCGCGATGAGTAGGGGAACCGGGCCGTCCATTTGCTGGCGCAACTTGTGCATCGTCGCTTGCAGGTCATCAACCGTCTGTTGCAGTTTCGCACCCACGAGCAAGACGTGCAGGGAATCGGTCGTCGTCGCCACCGTCGCGCTAGCTTGAGCGAGCGAGCGACTGGCGGCCACCATATTGGCCGCGGTCTCGTCGAATGCGGAGCGATTGTTCTCGACCAGCTCGTTGGCCGCAGCCAGCAGATTGGCCGCGTTGTTCAGCAGTTCATTGAAGATACGCTGATTGTCGCTGCTGAGCAGCGCGTTTAGGTTGTCGATGGTTTGTTCAACCTTGGCGCTGAGCACTTCGGCGCGCTCCTGCATACTGCTAAAAAAGGTCTCGTCCGCGACAATGGTGGACCCCGGGGGGAGGACCGCAGCGTCGTCGCTACCCCCGAAAAGCTCAATGGACTTCAGGCCGGTAAGCCCCAGCGAGGACATGCGCGCCTGCGTATCGGTGCGGATGGCGTTTTCGGCCAGCCGCCGCTCAATCGAAATCTCAATTACCACGGTAGCAAGGTTATCCTGCGCGATCGCAATGTCCTCGACGCGACCGACGCTAAAGCCCAAGTACTTGACGTTTGCGCCTTTGTTGAGGCCGCTGACCGGCGAATTGGACTCGATGTAATAGGTATCGCGCTGGTGCAGGAGATGGCTGCCGGCGACGACGATGAAAAAGAGCGCGAGGACGGCGAGCGAAACCAAGAAGAAGATGCCAAGGCGTATTTGCTGTGCTCGGGTAGCCATAAAGACGCTGTGGAAGAAGTCGTGATTGAAATCCGCCCCTTAGGGCAATATCAGCAACGCACCCCCTGAGAGCAAGAACTCGGCACCACCACCCGCAACGCGGCCGGGCTAATTTCCAGCACGAGCGGCGTCTGGTCTAGATAGTCGCCGTCTGCATACACGCTATGCGGCGCGGCGGTGTGCAGCGCTAGGCGGGCCGTGCGCTCGACGCGCACGGCTGGATGGCGGACATGTGTTCGCCAAAAGAGGCGAATCATCAGCGGCAGAATCGCCCGTCGGGACACCGCATCGACGACGACCACGTCGAAGAGGCCATCGCCAAGGTCGGCATCTGGGGCAACGCACAAGTTGCCGCCATAGTTCCGCGCATTAGCGGTAGATACTTGCAGCACCTCTTGCTCAATCTCCCCAAAATCGCCGCAGAGGCGGACCCGGATCGGCTGGTAGCGAACGAGGTGCCGCAGTGCCTCCAATATATAGCGAATTCGCCCAGACAGCGGCCCTTGGGCGCTTTCCATGCGGCGGTTGACTTCGGCGTCAAAACCAAAGGCGGCGATTGTGGCAAAGAAGCGGTCGCCGGCCCTGCCCAAGTCTATGGCGCGCACCTCGCCACGGAGCAGATTGTCGATGGCCGCTTCCACGCGGAGCGGCACGACGAGGGCGCGGGCCAAATCGTTGCACGTGCCGCACGGCAGCAGCCCCAAGGCCGTGTGCGAACCCGCGAGGGGCGCGAGCGTCTCGCCAATGGTGCCGTCGCCGCCGCAGACCACCAGCCGTTCAGCGCCCTCGGCCACGGCCTGCTGCGCCAACTCGGTTGCGTGGCCCTTAGCTCGCGTATAGCGCAACTCAACCGCTTGACCGGCGTCTTGTACAGCCAAGGCGGCTTGCTCGGCGACGCTGCGGGCGCGGGCGTTGCCCGCGGTTGGATTGGCTATCAAGACCCAGTGTTTGGCCATAGCTTGGGTTGT
>JAJEEZ010000519.1:0-2857 GCA_022820705.1 Candidatus Latescibacterota bacterium
ATCCAGCGCATCCGATACGGCTTGAGCGCCTCGCAGAGACGCACGGCAAAGTCGAGGTCAAAGGTCATCCAGCAATCGAGCATCAAGTCCGCGGACGGGCCGATTAACTCGCGGCACTTGGCCATCAGTTCGACCGTGCCGTCGATTCCGGCTTGCCCATCAACGGGTCCGTGCGGACGGGCCAGCTTGAACTTTTTGAAGCCCAACTCCAACTACCAATCCACATCGTTGCCGGTGGCATAGACTTCCATCTTAGTGCGCTGCGGGCCTCCGGCCAGCCGATAGACGGGCTGGTCGAGGGTTTTGCCCCACAGGTCCCACAGCGCCAGATCGACTCCAGCGACCGCCCGGGCCGTGAGTCCTTCGTTGCCAAAGGAAAGCGTCCCCCGCCACATGCGATCGTTGCACCGGTCGATGGCACCCACCTCCTGCCCGACGACTAGGGGCGCTAGGCACTCGGCGATGATCGGCTGGGTCGCATGGCCTGAATCCGTGCGGCCCAAGCCAAAGGTGCCGTCCTCGGCGATGGCCTTGACCCAAATCGCTCCGCCCGGCTTGGGCATGATCCGCTCCTCGGGCGCGAATTTATCCATTGGCGTGGCCTGCTTAGGTGCCCAAAGCCACGTCTGCTCGCGCAGCGGTCGAGTCCCCTCCTCGCTCGGCGGTGGAGGCGACAGTTCAAAGGTTTGGATAGAAGCTATTTTCTTGGCGCACATTAGGTTGATCTAACCATTTAATTCTTACAGTTCGAGTTGGCAGCCTCGTTCAGCCGCACCGTACGCCGCCTCGACAAAGCGCATAGCCTGCCAAGCATCGTCGCCATTGGTGATGAAAGTACCCTGCCCATGGCTAGCAGAGACGAAGTCGGCAATGAAACCCAATCCGGCCGCTCCACCGTACCCGGGGGCCTCGCCGACCGAGAGGTCGAATTGGTGGTACTCGTCCTCGGTCCAACCCTCGGCTTGGCTCTGGACGATGAGCCGGTCACCGCGCCCGTCACAGTCTTGCATCACCCAAGTTGCATCTCCTGCAGTCCCCCTGAAACACAAGTAGATATCGCCGTAGCGACGCGGCAGGACATAGCCAGCGTGGAGGCTGCCCAGCGCGCCGTTGTCCATGCGGAACGAAGCGGCAAGCACGTCCTCGACGTCGATGCCAGTGCCGCTCAGCGTTGCCTTGTACGCGCTGACTCCCTTGTACTCTAGACCGCTGATATAGCGAATCAGATCGACCGTGTGGATCGCCAGCCAGTGCAGGATTCCCCCGCCCGCCTGTGCGCGGTCAAAGAGCCAGTGGTCCGGGTTGCGCTGCTGGACGGTGCTGGTGACCATCCGCCCTTCAATGGAGACGATGCGGCCCAAGACACCAGCGGCGACGAGTTGACGCGCCTTGTCGGCAATCGGATGACAGCGGTTCAAAAAGGCCGTCGCCCACAGAACCTGCTTTGCGGCGGCGATTTCGTTGAGACGGGCGATGTCAGCAGCCGTGCGAGCGACCGGTTTCTCGGCAATGGTCGGCACGCCGGCCTGTAAAAGCTGCGCGATGCGGTCTGGTGCTCGGTCGTTGCGCGTGCATACAATAGCTAATCCCAGCTTCTCGTCCGCCAGCAGCGCGTCTAGGTTGCCATACACCTGATCGACATCAGCGCATTCTTCGGCCGTACAGACGACCAAGCGACCTACCGCCTCGCAGTGTTGCAGCGAGGTCAGCCAACCACGGCTGTGGGGATTGTCCAACCCAACGAGGGCAGCGCATACTTTATCCGTCATGGTAATCCACCACCTTTCCTTCCCGCGCCGAGCGATAGATGTTTTCCAACAGCGCCACCGTGCGCCGGCCCTCGCGGCCATCCACCCGCAGGGCGGTCCCATTTTCCAAGGCCGAAACCACGTCTTCGACGACATTGGTCAGCGGATTGTCCATGGCCAGTAGCTTCTCCTCCAGTCCATCGCCAAAGACGCGCATCTCGCCCGACAGCACGGCGTCCAGTAGCACCCCCCCTTCGCTGCCGTGGACCTCGGCGCTAAAGTAGGGGCTTGCGGGGAAGGTCGTCGTGCCCAAGATCCCTCCCTTGGCTCCGCTTTCGAAATTCAAGATGGCCTGGCCAATATCCTCGGTTTCAATGTCGTGGTTCACAATCGCCGTTTCGCCATAGACAGTCTTGGGCACGCCCATGAACCACAGCAGGAGATCGATCAGGTGCGACCCCTGGTTGGCCAGCGGTCCACCTCCGTCCATCGCCCAAGTGCCGCGCCAGCCGCCGCCGTGTTCAAAGTACTCCTGCGAGCGAAACCACTTAAAGCGCACTTCGCCGAGTATGGGCTTGCCTAATAGGCCCTGCTTGAGGGCTTCGGCGACGCGATAGTTATTGTCAACGTAGCGGCTTTGGTAATCGACCCCGAGCAAGAGGCCGTCCGCGTCGGCTGCGGCGATCAGCTCGTCGCAGGCTTTGGTGCTGACGTCCATGGGCTTGGTAGTGACTACGTGCTTGCCAGCTCTGAGCGCCTCGACGCCGATGGACGCGTGCAGTCCGCTCGGGGTCATCACCAGCACGACATCCACATCGCTTTGCCCCAAGGCGTCTTCAAGAGCCGTACACCACGAGCAGCCCATTTCCTCGCCTACTTGGCGGGCCAAGTCCTCGTTGAGATCGACGACCACGCGCAGTTCAGCCCCTTCGGTCTCGACCACTTGCCGAGCGCGATTGCGCCCCATGCCCAGCCCTACAACAGCAAATCCGATCATTTTATAGCTCCTTAGCAGATTCTTGAATTGGCTACATAATAGACTGTGGCCCGCGTCCGTCAATCTTCCACCACGTGCAACCGCTGGTTGGCGGCCAAGTCTTCGAGCACTT
>JAJEEZ010000208.1:0-4595 GCA_022820705.1 Candidatus Latescibacterota bacterium
ATCCAGCGATCAAGGCCCATTCTGGATCCGTCAAGTCACTGGGATACCCACACATACTCAAAGCCTCCTAAGAAAAAAGCATAACACAAGATAATACAATATATTAGACAAAATAACCTTTTAACTCAACAGCTTCTAAGGCAGTGGTGAGGAACTTTTTCATGGTAAAGCTACCTCCATGAGATTAGGGTTAAAAAAAGAGAAAAGGTGCGGTAACTCGTCTGTTTTCTCGGTTCCGCAACGTGGACTGCTCAATGTACAAGCCCGCAAAAGCATATGTCAAGGCTTAAATCCCCGCGTAAATGGCGATGAAAGATTGGGTCTCGGTGCGCGATGGGGCGTCCTTGAAATTCTTGCGCTCTAGCACCAGCCCGAGCACGGTCTGGAGCTTGTAGCCTTGATAGGCCGATTCATTTTTGAACTGAACGCCCCAAGTCAGTGCCGTAAAATCGTTGGCATCTGTGTTGAAATCGTCGAAGATCAGATACTCTAGACCCGCTTGTAGCTTGGTGATCTCTAGGACATCGGTGCCCGCCAACAGCGAGAAGAGTTCGGTTAGGGTCGTTCGGCGCTCGTCCGTGAACAGGTCGCGGCTCTGCTTGATGAACTCGCTCTTCCAGCGCGGCTCTAGATAGAGGGGGCCAAACGCATGGCGGTAGTGGGCCTTGTTGATCATCCCGAAGAAGAAATCCGTCTCGGCCAAGCCCCAGCGCTGTCGGCGCTCGGCGTCCATGAGTTGGTGAAAGACCACCCAATTGACCTTGCTCTGTAGGTTCAGCGAAAAGGCGCGTACCTTGTGGCCGAGGAAGAGTTGGTTGATCCAAGTGTCGCGGGCCAGCAGCGGATCGTCGATCTCGGTCAGCGTGCCGAGGCGCAGCGTGTTGTCGGGTGCCCACTGCAAGAGCGGGTCGGCAATGTCGTCCTCCACGCGCTTAGTCATGCCGAAGAGGCGCACATCGCCGTAGCGCACCCAACTCCGGTCGAATCGCAGGAGGGCGTACGCGCTGTGGTTTTTCTGGTTGGAAGAGATGCGATCCTCGCGCAGGAGGCCGGCGATGATATTTAACTGCGGAGCTAAGTAGGTGCCGACGTACGCGTTGTAGCCTTGGTGGTCGCGCTTGTAGGGGTAATCCGGCTCTTGGTCGTTTTCGTATTGGTCGGTCCAGAAGTTGTTGTTCATGTCAACGCCGAAGAGAAATTCGGGCCGATCTACTGCAAAGCGAAGGAAAGGCTCTTCGTAGTCCGGGATCGAGTTGGTGCGCACTCGGCTGTCGTTTTGGTTGATGTCGGGCACGAAGTCGCTGTTTTGGTCCCAGCCCGGAAAGACTTGGCGGTCGGGGAAAGCCCAGTCGGCGCGAAAGGTGTCTGGCACCCGGTCTTGATCGTCGTTGTCTTCCACCAAATCCATGAGGCTGCGATCGTTTTGGTAGTCGATGCTGCCGTCGTCGCGGGTGACGAACGTTTGGGTGTTGTAGCGCGGGTGCATCTGATAGGCTTCGCCGTAGATGAAGAAGCGGGACCACTGACGAGACAGATTGAGCATATAGGCTGGTGCGCTGCGCGCGCCGACAATGCCGGATGCGGTCTGGTGTTCTTCGACGAGGATGTTGGGATATTTGCGATAGTTCCAGTTGAGATCGTACTCGCCGTACAGGTCGAAGCCCATCACGTCGGTGGCCGTCACCGTACCGCCGAGAATGTGGGTCGCCGTCGGCAACCCGGCCTCAAAGCTGATGACGCGCAAATTGGACAAGTCCTTGATGTTGCTCGGCGCTTGCGTCATCAGCAGGAACACGGGCTCGCCACCGCTGGTCTGCTGGTCCGAGGTCATCCAGACCTGATAGTCGTTGGCTACCACTAGCCGGAATTCCACTTTGACGATTTCGGTTTTGTCGGCCGCTGCTCGGTTGATGAAGCTGGCGCTGTCGAAGTCGTAGAGCAGGCGGATTTCATCGTTGCCGTTGGCCTCGATATAGCCCGGGCGGGGCGCACCGCCCTCTACTACGGGTTCAAAGCGGATCTCGCGGCCCGAATCCACGCGGCCATCCCGATAGGTGATGAAGATGTCCGAGCCAGCCGGAAAATACGCCGCACCGCCCACGCCGTCGTCTGGCGAGTCGTCCCGCAGGGCGATTTCGATGCGGGAGATGGTCCGGTTCTGGCCTTGGGTCAGCGATCCGGTTACCCAATTGCTCAACAGGGCTTCTTCCGAAAGCGAATTGGCTTGGTGGGCGTTGGCGCTGTGGACGCCGAGCTCGACGAAATCGCCGATTTGCACTTCAAAGCGTCCCCCGATCAAGGTAGTGGAATTGGTGCGGCGCAGCTCTTGATTGGTGATGCCGCGCGGGGCACTGGCCTGCGCGTAGAGGAACGTGCCCCGGTACTTGTCCATGGCGAAGTCGAACTGCACGCCATCGAGGCGCGGTTTGGACAGCACCATGGGCGTCAGAGTGGTGCGCAGATCGCTGCTGATGGTCAGCGCGTATGCGTATTGCCCTTTTTGCTCGGAGGCCACGGCGACCTCGGAAAACCAATTGCGGAAGCGCTGGGCTTCAAACAGTACGGTGCCGAATTCCTCGGGATTAGATTGAGATACGTTGTATATCAGCCAGCCCTGATTGAGGAAGTTGCCAAAGGCGTCGTAGAAGTAATCTCCCTCGATGTTGGTACTGACATACCGCTGATAGGGCGCGCGCGCGTAGTTGGTGGTGTTCCACTGCCGCCAGTGGTGTTCGGCGACCAACTCTTGGGGCACGTACCAGCGGCGCACCGCCGGGTCGAGGGCTTCCGCGCCTGGGGAGGCCAGCGATTGCAGCCCGATTTGGGCTGCGGCCGAGCCGCCGCTAATAGCCCACAAAAATAGGGCGGCCTTGCAGATGCGTTTCGCAGTTTCTGCCATTTGCTCGCTCAGTAGGCCACAGCTACGGTCCCTGCGGCTGCAGAGAGGCCCTTGTCGGTGGTTAGATCGACTTGGTAGAGATACACGCCTGGGGCGACTAAATCTCCCTCGGTGCGACGGCCATCCCAAACCGCCGCAAAGCTGCCGCTGACGGCGGGCGTGGAGATCACCTCGCGCACCAGTCGGCCGGACAGGTCGAAAATCCGCAGAGCGATCTGGCGCGGCACGCCGATGTTGCGCAGATCGTACGAGATCATGGTCTGATCATTGATCCCGTCGCCATTGGGCGTCAACGTCGCGGGATGCGCGGTGACTTTTCGCACCAGTTCGCCGCCGACGGGGGTGCGCACGGATAGGGCGTCGCCGGCAAAGCGGAAGGTTGCGTTGCCGGGCCGGACTTGCTGCTTGAGCTCGGGCTCGGCGCTGTCGTACACCCAACCGGTGAATTCCGCGCCAAAGCGCAGCACTTTGGCGTCGAAGACGACCTCGATGCGGCGCTCGTTGTCGCGCGGCGCAACAAACGGCTCAAAGCTAATGACGATCCGGTCTTCCTCTAATTGGGGTGGGAAGTCGTCGATGATTTCCCGGCCATCGACCGCGACCGAATGGACGGCTGCGGCCGGGACTTGGGTGAAGATTTCCAGCCGGTCGAAGCCCCGGTCGCCGTCTTCAAGCATGGGCCGCACTACATAGGTGAAGGTCTGCGGCTCGAAGTTTTCGGTCTCAACCGGCCAGATCTCGGCGATCACGCTTTGGGCCGCTGGATCTTCGGCAAACAGCAGAGACAGCTCGTCGATGCGCGGTGCTTTGTCCCCGTCGGAAAACATGACCACTTCTAGCTGCAAGTACTGGCTGGGTCCGGGCGAGAGAAGGGGCGTTCCGTCCTCCCAGCTCGTTACCTCTGGGTCGCGTAGCCCGGCCGCAAAGTCATAGGGTGTTGACCAGAAGCTCCAGTTTTCTACATCGTACGTCGCTTGGATATGGCTGAACCGACCTACTTGGTAGGTCGTGGTGTAATCGTCTTTGGACACCCGCTCAAAGCTGCCAGTGCTGCCGATTTTCCAAAATAAATTGGGCTGTGGCGTGGAGCCGGTGCGCGTGCGCAACACGAGGCGAGTACCCTCGGGCACCTCGCCCCGCCAGCGGATTTTGCTCCAAGCCACCGGGCGACCGAAGTCCAGCACACCGGTGCGATAGGAGGTCTTGGTGACGAAACCTTCGCCGTACACCTCCATTTCGGCGATCTCCCAAGTGCGCTCGGGGTTGATCGGGCGAATGGCGACCCAGCGCAAGTCGCGCGTGGGAAAGCGCAAATCCACGACTTGGTCGAGGTTTTCAACGTTGCGCTCTAGGATGTCTAGTTCCGGGTCGTTGGTCGAGGTGAGCGAGCGGCTGATGTCATGGTACCAGCGCTTTCCCGGTGCACGCTCTTGGGGCGAGGCCATAAAAGGCGCAGTGTTGTCGGCTACGCCGATTTCGTACCAAGCCAAGTAGTTTTCCTCAAAGCCCGGGCGCGGATAGAAGCGGATGCGGTTGACCGGCATCTCGGCCCCTAAGTTGACGACTGTGTTTTTCACGTAGCCGATATTGAGACCGGCCAAACGCGGCGAGATATCGACTTGGCGCAAGGTCGCCGTTTCCGGGTCGCCGTCGATCATCACCTGCACTTCTTTAGCGGCCTCGCGGGTATAGCCGG
>JAJEEZ010000485.1:0-4838 GCA_022820705.1 Candidatus Latescibacterota bacterium
TCGCCGAGCGAACGCAATGTTTCGGCGTGCGCCATGATGAAGTCGGTCTCCTCAACCTGCACAGCGACCGTCACTCCACGGTTGTGGCACCAATCGACAAGATAGTCGAGAACGGCCTGTAGCGGCGCGATCAGGTCTCTATCGACTTCATGGACGACCAGTTCGATGATATCTGGCTTTGAATCGCGGGAGACAAGTGCCTCCACAGCCGCACAGCAGAGAATGCCTGCGCCTGCTGCGGGGTCGAGGACCCGCAGCTTTGGCCCGCTCACTTTGATCCGCCCGGCCATGAAATCCGCGGCGGGGATTGGCGTGAGATATAGACCGTGATTTTTGCGGTGTTCGTCGGATTTCCTTTCCACGTAATACTCCCCTACGCGATCTGCATAGATAACGGGCCGTTCACTCTCTTGGGGAACAGGAAATGCCGATGGCGCGGGCCGTGCCCGGTAGGTCGTATCCTTTTTCACTGCTTGGCCGAGCCTCATAATAGGTTGTGTTCAATAAACTGAGCTTACGATAAGGGATGCTCCAAATCAAGCAGTAGTTGGTGGTTGGAGCCGATGGAGATGGGGGTGTCGGACATGGTGGCCTCTGGGGTGAGTAGTTGGAGCGTCGGCAGGCGTATTACAGCTAAGACATTTATTAATTTATGATTACTTGATTGACTAAATTAATATTATTATATAAATTTAGTCTATTGACTTTACGGAGGTAAATATCGACGTGGCTGAGTTCTCAAACCCGTTTCGTCCAGGTGCCGGTCACCACCCGCCATATTTGGCCGGGAGACATGAGGAGCGTGAAGAGTTTCGTCGCCTGCTCGGTCAAAATACGATTCTGGAAAACATGGTCCTGACAGGACTTCGAGGAGTAGGAAAGACGGTGCTCCTCGACTCGTTCAAGCCTCTGGCGATGAGCCGAGGATGGGTGTGGGTAGGGACCGATCTTTCCGAGTCCACAAGTATCAGCGAGCACAACATGGCTATCCGGCTTTGCACAGACCTATCTCCGGTCACCTCGAGCCTAGTCGTGGAAACCGAAGAGGTACGTCGCGTCGGATTTGTCGCTGACACAGACCAAGTCTCGCGAACCCTTACCTACCAAGCCCTCATAGAGATCTACAACCACATCCCCGGTCTGTCGCTCGACAAGATCAAGGGGGTTCTGGAAATCGCGTGGCGTGCTCTATCGAAGGAGCAGAAAGTACGCGGGATCATATTTGCCTACGATGAGGCACAAAACCTCGCCGACCAGTCGGCAAAGGACCAGTTTCCTCTGTCTTTGCTACTCGATTGCTTTCAGTCTCTGCAGAGAAAGGGCCTGCCTTTGATGCTAGTCTTGACCGGCCTTCCGACGTTGTTCCCCAAGCTGGTGGAAGCGCGGACGTTTTCCGAGAGAATGTTTAGAGTCGTGTTTCTGCAGAGTCTCAACGAATCAGAAAGCGAGGAGGCAATTCGGGAACCGGTAGAAGATGCTGAGTGCCCGGTGCGTCTTAGTGACGACTCCGTCAACACGATAATCAACATGTCCGGAGGCTATCCCTACTTCATCCAGTTCATCTGCAGGGAGGTGTACGACGCGTTCATTCCGATGATCGATAAGGGGGAGAGCGCGTCGGTTCCCGCTGCGGAGATCAAACAGAAACTCGACACAGACTTCTTTGCCGGGCGATGGGCTCGTGCATCTGATCGGCAGAGGGCGTTGCTGTTCGTAATTTCTCGGCTTGAGAGTTGCGACGATGAGTTCACGGTCCAAGAAGTGGTCGAGGAATCCAAGCGGGCCTTGGACAAACCGTTCAGCAGTAGCCATGTCAATCAGATGCTCGTCGCCCTTGCCTCCCAAGGACTGGTGTACAAGAATCGACATGGCAAGTATTCCTTCGCAGTGCCGCTATTGGGCCAATTCATCAGGCGACAGGAGTAAGGGTAGAACAGTAACATGCGCGGCCTGCTACTGTTTGCGCAGCGATTTCTTCAACAATCTGCCCCAGATTTTGTCATAGGGATGGACGACCTGTACCCGCTCTTTTCCTCGATAGACAGATCGCCCCTCGTTTGCCCAGGCGAAGATTGACCCTTCCAGATTATAGACCTCTGTATATCCCTTTTTCATTAGAAATTGGGCAAGTCCCGACGAGCGGTACCCCACGGAACAGTATAAAACGATACGCTGGTCCGATGATACTCCTTGGAGGGCTTTTAGGGCTTCCTCTTTCGATGGGGCTGGCTGGGCGTCCTGCAGATGGCTGACGGCGTACTCCTCGGGTTCTCGCACGTCGAGCAGCAGGAGATTTTTCCGCTGCGGAGATTCGTCGAGCCAGACCTGTAGCGTATCAGTCGAGACTTGAGCGACTGTTGGAAATCTGACGCGGATCGCTTTTAGCGTCATGGACCAGGACATGGTGTTATCCTCGCCTTCTTCTTGTGCCGACGCGGCGACGCCTGCACACATCGTTAGTCGTAGGGCAAACGCGAGAACTGTCTTAAATTGGTGGAGGTTGAGTCGGTGCATGAGGATGATCCAATCTGAGGGATAAATAATAGAAGAGGAGGAACCGATTCGATGCAAGACCCACGCATAACGTTCCTCACTGGCCGATAATTTTAACAGGAGATGACCATGACTCGTTTACAAGATGTCAATACCACGGATGTGCGCAGCGCCATTGAATTGGGTTGTCGCACCATGTCGAGCGTTTTCAATGCCGACGACAACGATATTCCCTTTTTTGGCTCGCGCGTGCGTCCCGAAGCTGAATTGCGCTTCAGTGCCGCGCACTCGGAGGCGCATGTGCCCGGTCGCCATCTCAATGCCTTGCTCAACGCCGAGGATGCGGTGGGCGTCGAAGTGGATGAAGCGGCTATTGAAAAACACGCGGCCGCGGCGTTCTATTCGTACAGCGGACCCATCGCCATGCCGCTCAATCGGGCCGAGTTGGACGGTCCGCTGGTCCATTTCATCCCGCACAATATCCGCGAGGGTTTCCACGCGCTCTATCCGCTGGTGCAGTACCGCGACTCGGACCGGGCGCGACAGCTAGCTGAGGCCAGTATTGAGGCGTTTCGCCGCTATTGGAGCGCGGACGAGGGCTGGGATCGACCGGTGCTGCAGGGGTTGGGACTGGAGGCGTGGGAGAGTCTGTTCATACCGGGGGAAGCTCGGACCTTGGGGCCTTTGGTCAAGTACTATCGGGCTACGGGCTATGGGCCGGCGTTGGAGTTGGCTTTGGAATTGGCTGCGAAGATTACGGGTGAGTTTTTTACGGCGGACGGCGGGCACGACCGGGAGTTGCTGGGCGATCACACGCACTCGGTCACCTGCGTCATGTCGTCCTTGGCGCAGTTGGCCGATCTGACGGGCGACGCGGTGCTGCTGCTGCGCGTCAAGGCTTTTTACGATAATGGCCTGTGGGCCATGCGCGACCCGTTGGGTTGGGTCGTCGAAAGTACTCATCCCGATGCGCCGCCCGACCGCGGCGAGGTCAACAATACCGGAGACATCGTCGAGACCGCCCTGATCTTGGGGCGCTGGGGCTGGAGCGAGTACTTCCAAGATGCCGAGCGCATTGTGCGGGGGCATATGCTGCCGTCGCAACTGCGCGATATTTCCTTCATTGACGAACCGGCTAACCCCGAGGGCGTGGACGGCTTGCGCGACATGGCCCAGCGGCACCAGGGAGCCTTTGGTTTTCCAGCGCCGTACGGCCACGAGCCGGTGGAGGCCGAGACTGTTGGCTTCAATATGGATATTGTCGGCGGGGCGGTGGCGTCTTTGTGCGAGGTGTACCGGGAGATGGTGCGCAGCGGCCCGGCGGGGCACCGGGTCAATTTGCTCTTTGACCACGAAACCGAGGCCGTGCGCGTCGAATCTCCTTATACGCATGATGTCCTGCGCGTCGAGGTTAAGCAGCCGGGGCCGTTGTGGGTACGCCTGCCCGGCTGGGTCGCGCCGTCTGATTTAGCGGTTAAAGGGGCCGCACCGCCGCGCATAGACAGCGGGTTCCTGTTCTTTGCCCAACCTCCTTTGAACACTCCTATAGAGATCCGCTTTGCTTTGGCTGAAGAAGAGTTGGTCCTGCAGCATCGAACTCGTTCCATCCGCGTCCGGCTGCACGGCGACGAGGTAGTGGCGGTGGATAACTTCGGCGCTGATCTGACCTTTTTCCCGTCGTTTGCTTAAAAGCAACGTATCCGCAGATAGACGCAGATAGACGCAGATACCGGCCCCTACGCGGTTTGGTTTCCGTGGATACGGGCGATATATTAGCTGCCCCTATCGCAGCAGTACAATCACTCCAAGGAGGGTGAACATGGCGAAAATCAAGCGGCCTAAAATCTACCATATGTGTTCCCTCGGTTCCCTGATGGGATACGGCGGCAAGAAGGGCGAGTGGAGCGCGGCCAAAAAGCTCAAAAAAATAAAAAAGGCTGGCTTCGACGGCTTTGTGGGGCGGGTCTTCATGGTGACCCCGGACGAGGTCGCTGCCTCGGGGTTGGTCTTTGCCTGTACCACTGACTTGGGCGGCATCCGCGAGATCAGGCCCAAGTTGCGCGAGATTAAGGCGGCGGGAGCGCGCTGCGTCAACGTGCAAATGCTCGACCACGACACGCTCACCGAGCGGGCCGTGGAAGTGGCGCGGCGTTTGATGGATGCGGCCGAAGACTTGGAGATGGACGTGGCCGTGGAGATGCACCGAGATACTTGCACGGAAACGCCGGAGAAAACCTATGCCTTGGCCGCTGGTTACGAGAAGGCGGAGAAGAAGCCGCTAAAAATGACGTGGGACTTTTCCCATCCGGCGGTGATTAAGCATTTGTCGCCACCCTACTGGGAGC
>JAJEEZ010000029.1:0-3365 GCA_022820705.1 Candidatus Latescibacterota bacterium
CAACGATGGCCGACTCCACGTCTATGAGGAGCGCGACCACACCTATACCGAGGTGTGGGACAGCGACTATCTCGAAGGGGCGGTGGCCGGCGTATTCGTCCTCGACATCAACGACGACCAGCTCGACGAGATCGTCGCCTATACCGACCGCGGCCGCGTGTATTACTTCGACTCCCAAGACTACACGCTGCTGTGGAGCAACTCGCCCAATGAATACGAACGCATTACCAGCCTGACCATCGGCGACATTGACGACGACCCCCAGCCTGAGCTCGTGTTCTGCGCCGATGGCCGCTTAGTCGTGTACGACGGCCGCGACCAGTACGAGCAGTGGCGCAGCGACCAGACCGACTTGACGGCACATCAGATTCTCATCGGCGATGTCGATGGGGACGACGAAGACGAAATTGTGCTCAACGACGGGTACGTGTTCGACGCCCGCTTCTTCGACTTGGAGTGGCAGTCGTCCGAGCCTTTTGGCGACCGCATGGGCCTGCTCGATCTCGACGAAGACCAGATTCCCGAAGTCATCGGCGAATTTCAGGGCCGCTACCTGCGCATCTTTGACATTGACCTCCGGCGGGAAAAGTCGCTCAGCCGCTAGCGGCCTACTTGACACTTCGGTGGCGACCGGCGTATATACTCCCTCTCATCCAAACACCAACAAGGAGCGACTGCAATGCGACCTGTCACCCTCTTCACTGGCCAGTGGGCCGACCTGTCGATCGAGACCCTCTGCCAACAGGCCGTTGAGTTTGGCTACGACGGCTTGGAATTGGCCTGCTGGGGAGACCATTTTGAGGTTGACCAAGCCACAGATGCCTATTGTCAGGCCAAGCGCGAACTACTCGCAAAATACGATCTAGCGCTGTTTTCCATTTCCAATCACCTCGTCGGCCAAGCTGTGTGCGACGCCATCGACAGCCGCCACCAAGCCATCCTGCCCCCGCGCATCTTCGGCGATGGCGACCCAGAGGGCGTGCGTCAGCGCGCGGCCGCAGAGATGATCGCCACGGGGCAAGCAGCCGCCCGGCTCGGGGTTGACGTGGTCAACGGCTTTACCGGCTCTTCGATCTGGCACCTGCTCTATTCATTTCCGCCGGTATCCCCCGACATGATCGAGGATGGGTACGCGGATTTTGCCGCGCGCTGGAAACCCATACTCGACCAATACCAAGCGCTCGGCGTCAAATTCGCGCTAGAGGTTCACCCCACTGAAATCGCCTTTGATATCGCCTCGGCTGAGCGCGCCATTCAAGCACTCGACGGCCATCCGGCCTTTGGCTTCAACTACGATCCCAGCCATCTCGGCTATCAGGGCGTGGACTACGTCGAGTTCATTTACCGATTCAGCGACCGCATCTTCCACGTCCACATGAAGGACGTAGGCTGGTCCGCGACGCCGACCGATGCCGGTGTCTTCGGCGGGCACACCGAGTTCGGCGACCGCCAGCGCTATTGGGACTTCCGCTCGTTGGGCCGCGGCAATATCGACTTTGAGGAAATCATCCGCGCTCTCAATCGCATCAACTACCAAGGGCCGCTGTCGGTCGAATGGGAAGACAGCGGCATGGATCGCGTCCACGGGGCGACGGAAGCGGCCGCCTTTGTCAAACAGGTCGATTTCCCGCCTTCGGACATTGCCTTTGACGCGGCGTTTGAGGACTAGCGTTGCAGCGTTTTCAAGATGATCCGCAGATGGACGCAGATGGACGCAGAATAGTAGAAACAAGGCGATCCGCAATTCGAATTGTTCAATCATTCAGGATTGCTGTAGTTGTCGCCCTGCTCGTGGCTTGCGGCCAAGAGGAACGAGCGCAGCAGACGTTGGTTTTTGGCCGTGGCTCGGATTCGATCGGGCTAGATCCGGGGATTGAAAACGACGGCGAATCGTTCAAGGTCTGCGACAACATCTACGAGACCTTGGTGACCTACGACAGCGAGAGCACGGCCGTGGTACCGCAGCTGGCGCATTCTTGGGACATCGCGGACGATCAGCTTACGTGGACCTTCCACTTGCGCACGGGGGTCCGCTTTCACGACGGCACTCCCTTTAACGCCGAGGCCATGCTGTTTTCGCTCGGGCGGCAGTTTGACAAAGACCATCCCTTCCACAAGGTCGCCGGCGCGTTCAAATACTGGCAGGCCATGGGCATGGACGACATTGTCGCCGCGTTAGAAGCCCCGGACGACTCGACCTTTGTCATCCGCCTCAAAGAGCCTCATGCCCCCTTCTTGGCGAACTTGGCGATGAACTTCTGCGCGGCTGTCAGCCCCACCGCGGTGGCCCGTTACGGTAGCGATTACTTCAAAAATCCGGTCGGCACCGGCCCCTTCCGCTTGGTCGAATGGCGCAAGGACGAGCGCATTGTCTTGGAGCGCAATCCCGATTACTGGGGGCCAAAGCCGCAGCTTGACCGCCTAATTTTCAAGCCTATTCAGGAATCCTCGGTGCGCTTTTTGGAGCTTTCGCAGGGCACGATTCACGGCTTCGACAACCTCAGCCCCGAGTACATTGAGCCGATCCGCGCTGACCCCAACCTCCAGCTCTTGACACAGGCGGGCATGAATACCGGCTACTTGGCTATGAATATGGACAAGAAGCCTTTCGACGATGTGCGGGTGCGCCGAGCCATAAACCACGCCGTGGATAAGCAGGCACTCGTGGATAATTTCTACGAGGGCTTGGCCATGCCAGCCAAAAACCCCATCCCGCCGACCCTGTGGAGCTACAACGACACTATTGCGGGCTATGGCTATGATCTAGCCAAAGCGCGGGCCTTGCTGGCGGAAGCTGGTTATGTCGACGGCTTTGAGACCGAGCTGTGGGCCATGCCGGTGCCGCGGCCCTATATGCCACAGCCTAGCAAGATCGCCGAGGCGATTCAGGCCGACCTCGAAAAGGTGGGCATCCACGCTCGTATTGTGTCTTGGGAATGGGGAACGTACTTGGACAAGGTGTTCGACGGCCAGCACCAGATGGCTTTGTTGGGCTGGACCGGCGACAATGGCGACCCGGACAACTTCCTCTACGTGCTCCTCGACTCAACCGCGGCCATCAAACCCGCCCAGAATATCTCCTTCTACCGCAGTGGCGAGTTGCACGACGCGCTCGTCGCAGCCCGTCGCTCCACCGACCGCGACGTGCGCACGCGGCTGTATGCCCAGGCGCAGGAAATCGTCCACCGCGACGCGCCTTGGGTGCCTCTAGTACACGCGACGCAGACGGTGGTTTTCCAGCGCCGCGTCACTGGCTTCAAGCTGCATCCCACGGGCAGCAAGTGGTTCCACAGCACCGCGCTGGCCCCTTGAGCCATGCACCGCTT
Organism: Candidatus Latescibacterota bacterium; assembly: GCA_022820705.1. Lineage (GTDB taxonomy): Bacteria > Latescibacterota > UBA2968 > UBA8231 > UBA8231. The sequence continues at coordinate 3,327 of JAJEEZ010000029.1, forward strand.
CGTCCTCCGGCGGCTCATCGCGCTCTTGCCGACGCTGGC
>JAJEEZ010000077.1:0-5959 GCA_022820705.1 Candidatus Latescibacterota bacterium
CGTCTCGGGAATGGCCGCGCAATTGACGGCGACAAATGGATCTGTCATTCTCGGGCTGTTGTAGTGAATCAACTTGGCTACGAGCTCCTTGCCCGTGCCGCTTTCGCCTTGAACCAGCACCGTAATGTCGCTTTCAGCCGCCCGCTGCATCAGGGCGTACACATCCTGCATGTTCTTGCTTTTTCCCACTATGCCCTCAAAGGCGTACGTCGTTGACAATCTCGGGCAGCGTCTTATCCGAGTACGCGGTCATGATGACGATTTCGATATCCTGCTCGAATTGCCGAATCTGACGCACGGTTTCAACGCCATCCGTACCCGGGGGCATTCTGACGTCAATGTAGGCCAGCGCAAAGGGACGGTTCGATTCTTGGGCTGCTTTGACCATTGCACAGGCTTCCTCCCCGCTTGCCGCATGGGAGAGTTCAAACTGCGGCAGAACGGGCTTATCGCTCTGCGCGACAAACGCTGCCGCCAGCTCATCCGTTGCCCTCTTGGTGGAGCCGGAGGCCAGCATCTCTTCAAAGTCGTTGTGAATTTCCTCTTGGTCATCAACGATCAGCACGCGGTAGTTCCAAGAGTCGCTTGATTTCATAAAGACGCCTTTATAATTGCTCAATCACGAGGGAAAAGTCCGCAATGGATGGTTGGAAGGTTCGCAGCAGATAGAACGCGCAGACGACGTCAGACAGAGGGTTCCGACGTGGCTTCCCCATCGCGATCCGCGGAATCGAGACGCAGCGAGACGCGCATGGTGGTGCCGGTGCCATAGCCGTCGCTCAAAGGTTGAATTTTCCCCCCAGAGCCGGTGACAAAATTGGCCGCCGAATGGAGACCTAACCCGCTCCCTTCTCGTTTCGTCGTATAACCCGCGCCAAAGATCGCCTTGAGGTTTTTCTGCTCAATGCCAATGCCATTGTCTTGCACCTCAAGAACGAGAAAATCTCGTCGGACATACGCTCTAATCTCAATGCGCGGCCGTCCCTTGAGCCCGCCTGATTTCTTCAACTCATCGATAGCTTCCATCGCATTCTTGAGCAGATTGACCAGCATCTGATTAAACTGGCTCTCCTGAATGCGAATCTCTGCGGGCGCGTCGCCGCAGTCCACATGCGTCTGAATGCTCCTGCTGGCAAACGAGTCCTGCACGATTTTCAGGGCACCGGAGATGGCCTGACGCAGGTTGACGTCTTTGCTGATCATGGCTTTGCTGTCAAAGCCCCGTTGCGCACGGACAATATCTACGATGTGGCTCGTTTGACTGTTGACGCGTCCAACCGTGCGGATCAATTCCCGATTCTGCTCGACGAAATCCGCGGCGAGAGCCAGCAGAAACGGCCGCACCTGTTGGCCTTGCGGATCGTGCTGGACATAGTCGCCCCAATCCTCCTCATGCGCCTTGACGATCTTTGACAAGGCCGCTAAGCGTTCGATCAGCGGATTGTTCGCCAACTCTTCTTTCAGGGTTCCAATGCCGATGGCCACGCTGGTAATGGCATTGCCGATGTTGTGCAGGATCGTATCCATGACCTCCAGACGGCCTTGCGCAAAGGCTTGGGCCAGGGCTTCTTCGGCCCGCACCCTCTCCGTCACATCGCGAAAAACCACGACCCCGCCGCGAGCCGTGGTGCCCGGTGACGCAATGGGCCTGCCGTTGGTGCTGATATAGACCCCCTCCGGCTTGGCCGCCGTGCGGATGAACATCTCCATCTCATCGGTCGCCTCCCCACGCAGGGCGCGCACAAGCGGTAGTTCCTCGGTTGGAACGGGCGTGACTTTATCGGGATAGAAAATGCTGTACTCCTCCGTCCCGTGTTTGAAGACCGTATCCACCCTCCCTCCGATAATGCGTTCCGCACTCTGATTAAAAGTGAGGTCGCCCTTCTCATCAGCGACGATCACGCCGTCGCTGATGCTGTCAAAAATGGCCAGCATGAGTTGGATCTGATGCTGCAGATCGTCAACAGTGTTTTTCACTTTGTGCCAATCCCCTATGCTCGGAGACATGCTTCCTCGGCCAAGTGCTCGCCGTGGCAAGTTGCGCAGGGCACGAAGACACCCGGCGTTAGTTGCGCGTCATTTTTTTACGGGCTACTATGATACCCAAATTGTCAGGGGATCACAAAAGGACCAGTCGATCTTTTGCGGCTGGTGCCCACAGCATAAAACAAGGGATGACGCTATGGCCGACGGCCTTTACGACTTAGTGATAGAACGCGATGTAATGGTGGAGATGCGCGATGGAGTGCGACTGGCGACCGACCTGTACTTCCCCGCCCGCGATGGCCAGCCAGTGCCCGGCAAGTTTCCCGCAGTCTTTCACCGCACGCCCTACGACAAAAGCGACGTGGAGCGCAACAGCAACTACGGCCGGTTTTTCGCCCAACGCGGGTACGTGGCCGTCTATCAGGACTGCCGAGGCACGTTCCAGTCTGAGGGGGATGTAAACTTTCTCTTGCCCGAGGCCGAGGACGGATACGACACCTTGCAGTGGATCGACCAGCAGCCGTGGAGCAACGGCAAGGTGGGGTCGTGGGGGACCTCGTGGTCGGGCTGGACGCAAACGGCCATGGCCGCGTTGGGGCCGACCAACCTCAAGGCTATGGTGGTCAACATGAGCGGGGCTGACGCGCACGAGTCTTCCGTGCGGCACGGAGGCGCACTAGAGCTGCGATTTTTGGCCTGGGCGTTTTGGCATTCCGCGGCCAACACCCAGCGCACGCTAAAAGCCGACCCATCCGTTGACGCAGCTCTAAACATAGGCGCGCCGGCCTTCGCCGAATGGCTCACGCGAATGCCGCTCCGCAAGGGACAGACCCAGCTTAAATTGGTGCCGCCCTACCAGCAGTGGGCACTGGACCTGCTGACCAAGGCCGACTACGACGAGTACTGGCAGCATCCCAGTTACGCGCCGGCGCTCTTTTGGGATGACTTCCCGGACGTGCCGACTCTGATCATCGGAGGTTGGTACGATTCGTACACGCGCTCGACATGCAAAAACTACGAGGGGCTGGCAGCGCGCAAGCAGGGGCCGGTGCGGATGCTCATGGGGCCGTGGACGCACGGGACGCAAACGCTGGAGCAGAGCTTTGCTGGCGACGTAGAATTCGGCGAAGACGCGGCATTGGACGACTTCCGCGACCTGCATCTGCGCTACTTCGACTGGGCGCTCAAGGGCGTTGATAACGGCGAGGCGAACGCGCCGCTTGTGCGGATCTTCGCCATGGGTGGCGGCGGAGGCTATCGCACCAGCAGTGGCCGGCTTTTTCACGGCGGACATTGGCGTGACGAGGCCGAGTGGCCGCTAGCCCGGACGAACTACACCAAGTACTATCTGCACGGCGACGGCACCTTGTCGCCAGAAGAGCCAGCCACAGAAGGCGGCGATACAGTCTATCGCTTCGATCCAGCCAATCCGGTGCCCTCTATCGGCGGCAATGTCTCGTCGCTTTCCGAGATCGGCCCGCTGCCGCCGGGCGTGGGCACTTCCGCCAATGCGCCGTGGCGGGCGCGGACGGAGCAATTGATGGAGCCGGGTGGGTTCGATCAGGCGGAGGGCCCGGAGTTTTACGGCTGTGCGCCGCCCTATCTACCGCTGGGATCGCGACCGGATGTGTTGGTCTTTGCCACTGAGCCGCTGGCCGAGGACGTGGAGGTGACCGGGCCGATTGAGGTGAAGTTGTGGGTCTCGTCGTCAGCACCGGATACGGACTTTACCGCCAAGCTGATCGACTGGTATCCCCCGAGTCGCTGGTATCCGCATGGCTACGCGCTCAACCTGACCGACAGCATCGCGCGCCTGCGCTACCGCAACGGGCGCGAAAAGGGCGAACTGCTAACGCCGGGCGAGGTCGCCGAGCTGACTATTACCCTCTATCCGACGAGCAATGTGTTTGCCGCCGGGCATCAGATCCGCCTCGACATTTCCAGCTCGAACTTCCCCCGCTTTGACGTCAACCCCAACACCGGTGACCTCATCAGTCAGGAGCGACGACGCCAGGGAGCGGACAACAGAATTCACCACAACGCGGCGCAGGCGTCGCACGTGGTGTTGCCGATTATCCCAACTTAGGAGAAACACATAATGGAGCAGTTGCAGTTGGCCCTCGTGGGCTGTGGAGGCATGGCCGGAGCGCACGTGCGCGGCTTGGAGGAGTTAGCACAGGCCGGAATTGACGATATACAGGTGGTGGCCTGTTGCGACTTGGTGGAGGCGCAGGCGCAACAGCGGGCCGACGAAATCGCCGAGTTCCAGGAGCACAAACCAGAGATCTATACCGACGTGGAGAGGATGCTCACACACGTGGAGGACCTAGACGCGGTGGACATCTGCGCTCTGCACTCGCAGCACCACATCCTCGCCGTTGCCTGCCTAGAGGCGGGCAAACACGTGATCATCGAAAAGCCGCTGGCAATCACCCTACGCGCCGGCCGCAAGATCCTCAATGCGGCCGTAGACAACCGCTGTCAACTCGCCGTAGCCGAAAACTACCGCCGCTCGCCGCAGGAGCGGGCCAGATCCTGGGCGGTGGCCAGCGGGCGTATCGGCCAGCCGCGCACTTTCTACTGGCTGGAAGCGGGCTTGCGGTTGGGTAAGTGGGGCTGGCGCAACTTCAAGCGCGACGCCGGGGCTGGCTGGCTCCTCGACGGAGGCGTGCATTTTGCCGATCTGTTCCGCTATCACTTGGGCACTGAGGCGCGACAGGTAGTGGCGCGAGCGCACAGCTTTGAGCCGTATCGCTACGACGAGCCGGTCGAGCGCGAGGGGGCTTGGCCGGTGGATGTGGAGGACTGTGCAATGGCGCTGATCGACTTGGACGGCGGCGCAGTGGTGCAGTGGACTTGGCAAGGTTCAGCGCCGGGACAGGACTTCGGCAAGCGCGTCCTCTACGGCAGCGAGGGCTGCATCGACTGGGAGAGCGGACTGTGGACGCGTACAGGCGAAAACACATCTAACGAGTCATTGATCGAAGCCTATCAGGACAGCCTCACAGAAGACGAACGAGAGCGGCTTTTCCCCAGTGGAGTGGAGAATCCCATCTCAACCGAGCTAAAGGATTTCGCCGATGCGGTTCGGGGCCAGGGCACGCCCGAAGTGGATGGCCTAGACGGCTACCGCTCGCAGGCGATCTGCATGGCAATCTTTGAGTCGGAGTGGTTTAATCGGCCAGTGAGCTTGGCCGAAATCGAGCGCGGCGACTTGGAGGGCTATCAGGCCGAGATTGATCAGGCGCTGGGGATTGATTAGACGGAGGATTTTTTCTTAAAGATAGCTAGACCTCGCCCAAAGTATGAAACCACCAAATGGGCGACGCTCCTATAATACGCGCCATCTTGAAATAGCCCTCACTTCTCGGATGAGCGCCGTCGTTTTGCAACACTTCTCGTCTATAGGCGTCATCCGAGCAAAGCGCAGAAAAGAGGTCAATGTACGGGACTCCAAGCGTTTGTGTCTCGTGAGAAAAGGCAACCGATAGGTCCTCGATTCTCTCATTTTGTTCGTCGTCAAGGACCGTCGGCGGACCAACCATAAGCACGGTGTATTGCTTGGCTCCGCGCAGAATCGCTCGGACGTTAGCGCAGGATTCCGCGAAATTGACGCGAACTTTTCCATTCTCGATGGCCGTATCATTGACGCCACATGAGAGGACTATGCGGCCATCGCAGGAATCGGGCAGCCGAAGAGTGCATTCGCTCTCCCAGCGCAGCAGAATATCTTTGCTCGTGTTTCGCCGAATACCAAGGTTGTAGTAGGTAACGGGTATATCACACGTATGGGCCAAAACACACAGACGTCCGGCCCACCCGAGAGCCGCTTCGTCACCGGTACCGTTGACCAATGAATCGCCGATAAAGCAGACTCTTATGTCTTGTGTCATTTCGTCTATCCAGTTGTATAATTGAGCAATCTTTCTGACTCGCAAAGCGATTAGGCATAGTATTTTTATATCAGCGAATT
>JAJEEZ010000193.1:0-3150 GCA_022820705.1 Candidatus Latescibacterota bacterium
GGTCGCGGTCGGGATATTCAGCACCGACCACATCGTAGGCACCCAGATATTGGGCAAGATGTAGAACGCCATCTTAGCCTTTGTATTTTCATTTGCCCTCGCGAGCCTGGTAAAGGCGAAACTCGGGTTCCGCGTTTATGAGGAAGACGAGGACGAGGGTCTCGACCTAAGCGAGCACGGCCAGCCCGCGTACGCAGATTTCCAGCACATCAACAACTAAGCGAGGGAGGGAACCAACAATGTATAAAATTGAAGCATTCCTCCGGCCATCGGCCCTTGAGGCCGTGCAGAAGGCCCTAGGCGAACGGGGCATCGCCGGCATGTCCGTAACCGAAGTGCGAGGCTTTGGCCGCCAGCGCGGCCACCGCGAGGTCTATCGCGGTGCCGAGTACCGCATTGATTTCGTCCCCAAGATCAAAATCGAGGTCATCGTCAAGGACGCCGACCACGAGCAGGCAATCAACACCATCGTCGAGGCGGCCAAGTCCGGCAAAGTCGGCGATGGCAAGGTATTTGCCTCGCCGATCCAAGAAGCCGTGCGCATCCGCACCGGCGAGACGGGCGAAAGCGCCCTGTGATAGCAAGGGGGCGGTGTGGCCTTTGGCTGCACCGGCCCCCATCTCTTACCTTAATCGGCAATCGACGCAGCACATCTCAACCCACCTAAGGAGCATCTGATGAAACGCTTGCTTTTTGCCGCACCTCTTCTCTTTGCGCTGACCTTATCCGCTGTTCCGGCCGATGCCGGGGTTGGCTTTGGTGCCGACGTAGTCAACCGCTACGTGTGGCGCGGCACGGACTTTGGCAATGCCGTCAGCATCCAGCCGGGCATGTCCATCAGCCACGGCAACGTCGAAATCGGCGCTTGGTCGTCGTGGGCGATCTCCGACGGCGGTGACAACGAGAACGACCTCTACGTCAGCTTCTCGTCCGGCCCCATCGGCATCACCCTGACCGACTACTACTTCCCGGGCCTGACCGAAGACGACGATTTCTTCAGCTATAATAACTACAGCGCAGAGGAACTCGAAGAGGACGAAGAAAAATCCAATCCGCATATCCTCGAAATCAGCGCGTCCCTCGCCCCCGACGGCGCACCTCTGAGCGCTCTAGTCGCGTACAATGTATCCGGCGACGCCGACGATTCGTTCTGGGCGGAAGCGACCTACGACTTGGGCGAGATAGAAGAAACCGCCGTCAGTGTCACCGTCGGCCTCGGCAATGGGGTGTACACCTATGAACTCGACGAAAATCCAGAGGACGACGAGGCTCCAGAAGACACCATAGATCTGGTCAGCGTCGGCCTCAACATGAGCAAGGGCGACTACTTCGCTTCCTATATCCTCAATCCCAACAGGGAATCCACCTTCCTCGTCTTCGGCAGGAGCTTCTAAAACCTGGTCGGCCTTCCAACGACGGAACTCAGACCAGAAGCAGGGGACGCGTGCTGCGGGGAGCGCATCCCCTGATCCCATATCAACCACTACTTTGAGAAAGGAATAGTCATGGCCAAAGCCAAGGCGAAAGCCAAAGCCAAAACCAAACCGAAAGCCAAAACCAAACCGAAGTCGGCCCAAGCTAGCGCCATCGACGCGGCGCTGGCTTTAGCACGCCAACACGACGCGCAGATGGTCGATTTCAAGTTCGTCGATCTGCCCGGCACCTGGCAACACTTTACCATGCCCATCGCCGACTTGGAACCGGACCTGTTCGAAGACGGTCTCGGCTTCGACGGCTCGTCCATCCGAGGCTGGCAGGAAATCAACGAATCCGACATGCTCGTCCTGCCCGATCCGACCACCGCGGTCATGGACCCGTTCATGGCCGTGCCCACCTTGTCGCTGGTCTGCTCGATTGAAGACCCCATCACCCGCCAGCCCTATGCCCGCGATCCCCGTGGCGTTGCCCAGCGCGCCCAAGCCTACTTGCAGCGCACCCGCATTGCCGACACCGCCTTCTTCGGACCGGAAGCCGAGTTTTTCATCTTCGACAACATCCGCTTCGACCAGCAAGCGCATTTGGGTTTCTACGAAATCGACTCGGTGGAAGGACGCTGGAACTCCGGCTCGGCCGACGGCCCCAACTTAGGCTACAAGCCCGACTACAAGGGCGGCTACTTCCCCGTGCCGCCAACGGACTCGCTGCAAGACATCCGCACCGAGATGGTGCAGACCATGCTCGCCTGCGGCATCGACACCGAGATCCACCACCACGAGGTGGGCACCGCCGGCCAAGGCGAAATAGACATTCGCTTTTGTCCGCTGCTTATTTGCGGCGATCGGATGATGCTGTACAAATACATCGTCAAGAATGTGGCGCGTCAGCACGGCAAGACGGCCACGTTCATGCCCAAGCCGCTGTTTGAGGACAACGGCACGGGCATGCACACCCACCAGAGCCTGTGGCAGGGCGATACGCCTTTGTTTGCTGGCAGTGGCTACGCGGGGCTGAGCCAGATGGCGTTGCACTACATCGGCGGGTTGTTGCACCACGCGCCAGCGCTGTTGGCGTTCACCAATCCGACGACCAACTCCTACAAGCGGCTGGTGCCTGGCTACGAAGCGCCGGTGAACTTGGCTTATTCGCAACGCAACCGCAGTGCGTCGGTGCGGATACCGATGTATTCGCCTTCGCCCAAGAGCAAGCGGGTGGAGTTCCGTTGTCCGGATCCGTCGTGCAACATCTACTTGGCGTTGTCGGCGATGCTGATGGCGGGGTTGGACGGCATTGAACGTCAGTTGGATCCAGGCGAACCGCTGGACAAGAATCTGTATGACTTGTCAGCGGAGGAGCGGGCAGGCGTCCCTCAGACGGCGGGATCGTTGGAGGCGTCGTTGGATCACTTGGAGCAGGATCGGGACTTTCTGTTGCAGGGGGATGTGTTCTCCGAGGATCTGATCGACGCGTGGATTGACTACAAGCGCACCGAGGAGGTCGATGCCCTCCGCTTGCGGCCGCATCCCTATGAGTTCGCACTCTACTACGACGTGTAAATAACAACTACCTACAAACTACACAAAGGGGCGGTGCCAGCTTGGCATCGCCCCTTTACTCTTTTGGTAAGACCGCGCGATTTTCGTATATTCAGCCTCCCCAAATACAAGGAGAATGTATGCACTTCTCGACGATTCTCATGCTCGCCATCCTCCC
>JAJEEZ010000587.1:0-6864 GCA_022820705.1 Candidatus Latescibacterota bacterium
GACTTCGACTGGGGCCTCGGCCACTGGCTGGCCAGCCGAGTCGATGATTTGTAGCGTGAAATCGCCTTGGCGGTGCCGCCTGATGCGTTCCTCAGCGCTCTGTCGCCAAGCGGCGTCAGGGGCGCGGCCGGCGTAGGTCAAGCGGGTCTGGGGCAGGTCTCCTACGGATAGGCTGCTGCCGTAGTGAAGGACTTCAAAGCCGGCGATTTCAATGGTCTGGCGACGGCTGCCGACGCCGAAGTTAATCGCGGCCTCGCCGGCGTCGTACTCGTCGATAAATTCAAATGGATAAAAGAACTCGCGCCAGGCAAGCCCCACACTGAACCCCCTGTAGAGCGATTTGTCCCAATCGGGCGCGGCCTTCTGGGCATAGACTGTGGCATAGACTTCGCCGGTTTCGTCGCTCGACTCGATTCCCCGCGCCCAAAAGTGGATCAGGGCGACATCGCCCTTTTGTACCACGAGGGCCGTGGGGTTGCCAACTTCGACGCTCCAGGGGTCGCCCGCCTCGTGCAGCACTTCGATGCGCAGGGCTTGGTCAAATGATGCGTGCTCAACTTCTACGACCTGACTGCGGGCGCGGTTGGCGGCGTTGGGTACGCGGGCCGAGTGGAGGAAGTCGCCTTGGGTCAAAGGGATGCCGCCAGCGGGGAGCTGTGCTTGGGCGGCGTGGACGGCTAGCAAGATGGCAAAAGTGATGAATTTAAACATGGATACTCCTGGATAGATTATTAGAAGCAGTGCGGTTTATCGTCGGTTCGCCGGTTGCCCCGTCTTTGCCCATGCCGCTATATTGCTCCAGCCACCGTGCCACAGGAACCTCCGATAAGCTACCTGTAAGCTATACCAGTGGCCCTAACTCAGAAAGGACTCCTATGCTGACCATTGCTGCCAACGATCCCCGCCTGACGTGGAGCGGAACCCTCTCGCTCAAAGAGGGGCCGGGCTGGGTCAAGCCTTGGCGCATTCCCCACGGGGATTTGGACCTGTACTCGCCTAGCGAGAGCGGCCTTGCCGGGCGGGCTGAGATGCCTTCGGGCGTGCGCGTGCGCGTGGCTACGGACGCCGAGGAATTAGTCGTCGGCTGTGAGCCGCTGGCTGAAGATGGCCGCTTTGACCTGTGCGTCGGTGGGCAGATTGTGGCCACTGCTTCGTACGCGGCTGGCGCGACTGAGGTGCGCTTCGAGGGCTTGCCGGCAGGCGAGAAATCCGTGGAGATTTGGCTGTCGCCGGCCATGCCCGTCGCCGTGCGTCACATTGCCTTGCCCGAGGGTGCACATTGCGAAAAAAGCGAGGACACTCGGCTGAAGTGGGTCGCGTATGGCAGTTCCATCACCCATTGCCGCACTGCGGGGTCGCCCGCCACCACTTGGCCCGGAGTGGTAGCTCGCGCCCGTGACTTTAACCTCACGTCGCTGGGCTTCGGCGGCCAGTGCCACGCCGACCCGTTCATCGCCCGGTTGATCCGCGACCTGCCGGCGGACTTTATCTCGGTCAAAATTGGCATCAACATTTACGGTGCCGCTAGCCTCGGCCCGCGCGCCTTTCGCCCGGCCGTCCTCGGCACTATTGCCACCATCCGCGACGGCCATCCCCACACCCCGTTTGCAGTTTGCTCGCCGATTTGGGGCCACGACCGCGAGACCACGCCCAATGCGGTCGGCCTAACGTTGGAGCAGATGCGCGTCGAGGTTGCCGAGGCTGTGGAGGCGTTCAAAAGGCGCGGCGATGAGAATATCTACTACATAGACGGCCTCAAGCTCTTTGACGAGAGCCTCGCCGAATATCTGCCGGACAACCTCCACCCGGACGCCACCGGCTACGTGCTGATGGGAGAGAATTTTCTCAAAGAAGTGTTTGGGGTGCAGGGGGTGGAAGTGGGGAATTAGAAAAATGGAAAACAGCAAAAATGCCAAGATATTGGTAATAACCAACTTCTTGTTACTGCTTGCCCAAGGAGTTTCTGCTGCCGAGTACAAAGTCCGGTTCATTTCTTTCGATGACATAAAACCCAGCGGCTCTAATCTGACGGTCTGTTGGGGTGGGCTAGGGATCGACCGGCAGCAGCGCGTCTATTTCGCCGTTAGCGATCAAAACGACGTTAATCCCGACGATACGGTCATCTTCAGGTACGACGCGAAGACCGAAGATCGTCAACTGCTGGGTACCCTACGGGGCATCAGCGCAGCAGCGGGCAATCTGGGGCCGGAAGAGAGCATCGGCAAAGTACACGTCGCGATCGTGGAGTACAAGGGCAAAATGTACTTCTCCTCTCACGACTACCACGACATCAAACCCGACTACAGCGACATGTACCAACGTCGCGGAGGCCACTTCTACGCCTTCGATCTGAAGACGGAAACCTTTGAGGACCTGAGCGCAACGGACAATCACGGTGTCTCGGTGCCCTATCAAGGAATCATCGCCATGGACATTCTGCGGCAACACGACAAACTGGCCGGTTTCACTTTTCCCTATGGGGATGTCCTGATCTATGATCTAAAAAAACGCCGCACGACCTTCTACCCAGGCGTCCCGGAATATCGCCGGAAGAACGTGTCGCGCGAAATCTGGGCTACCAAGAAGGGCAAGGTGTATTTCTCCTACCATACGCCGGATTTCTGGCTATGGGAACTGGATGTTGAGTCGGGCGTGATGCAGCGGACCCAACAGCGCAATATCCTGAGCAACGGCTTCCTCCACGGCATGGTGGCGACTCGGGATGGGAATACCGTGTATCTTCTTACTAACAGAGGCGGCAACCTCTACTCCTTCGACGTCGAAGCAGAGCGCCTGAAAGAGCTGGGTTCCCTACTCCCGCCCGAGGAGATCGCACAGGGCCAGTCGATCCAATTCGTCTTCGGTCTGATTCTGTCGCAGGACGAGAAAAAGTTGTACACCCTTCCTTGCCGATTCGCAGATGGTAATGTCCCCACACTATACGAATACGATATAGAGACCGGGGATAAGACACAGCTCGCCCGCTTCCCCTCCCTGACCGGCGGCACGGTGACCGGCACCAACGCGATAGACGACCGAGGGAGGTTGTACTTCGGATATCACACATCCAATGAAGGGGAGAGTGCGCGGCTGATTCAAATATATCGTTAGATCTATCACTCTTTCTTACTTTTACCATTGAGGTAGCGGGACTTTCCTAGCGATCAAATGGAGGATAGACAATGGGCGATACCTATAGGGTGCAAAATTGCTTTGGCCAACCGGCTGAAAATCACGGCCATCCCGGCGGTATCTCTCGGGTTATACTTGGCCCCGGAGTGCGTCGGAAGGAGCGACCGGCCGCCATAAATACCGAGCGGCTAGTAATCCACACCAACGAATACGAGCCGGGCGGAGTCTCAGGCGACGGCCACGCTCACGCCGATCAGGAACAGGCCTTTTACATCTTAGAAGGCGAGATCGAAGTTGAGGTGGGGGATGAGACCTATCAACTGGGGCCGGGCGACTGCGTGCTCCTGCCGCGCAATGTCTTTCACAAGCACCGCAATGTTGGCGACAAGCCGTTGAAGTTTCTCTTTATCAGCGCGATGCTCGACAATGGATCGCCGCCGGGGGACAAAGGCTAATATTTGTGGATTGGGTGGGCTGTTTTGATTATTAATTGAATAAATAGCCGCAAGCAGCAAACAGAGGTGTATTCTTCTATGGATAGCATCATTCCCATCATCGCGAATATTGTGATATCCCCATTCTTTTTGTTCTGCCTTGGGCTCTTGGCGGCTTGGGCGATACTGCTACATGGGTTCTGGCAATGGCGACAGGGGCACAAGCGAATCCAAGCCTTGGTCGATCGCATAAGAGCCTTACACACCCAAGCGGGAACGCGCCCTCGGCACCTGCCTTCGTTGGCTAGCAGCTACCATCTTTTTCCCGAAAGCATAAACTGGATCTTCAGGCTCGACCGGGAACTTAACGCCCTAGAGCGCCAGCGCGGGATGCGCGTTCCGTATAGTCGGCGGGGGTTGTCCTTGTCCTCTGATGAGGAGGTACTCGACGGCTTCAGCCGCCGGGTCGAAGCGTTGGAAGGTTCTCAGCGCTAGTAGCGCCTCCTGCGTTCCTCACAGCCCGTAGTTGACCTGCCACTTGCTCAAATTCGGCCGGTGCGCCCGTTTCCGTTCCAACTCGTACGCATAGATAACTCGGCCTAGTTCGGCCAAAAACGGCAGCCCTACTTCGTCGTACTCGTAGGCCCCGTCGTTAAAGATGCCGTTTTCGTTTACCAGCACCACGGCTGTTAGCAAAAACTCGATCCCGTGCTCGAAATCGACGATATAGGCGTTGTCCGTCACATACCCATAGGCTAGCCCCACCTTGTTGAAAATCCGCACGGAGTCGGGCATGGGTTCCTTGTTGTCGCCGAACAGGAAGAATTTTACGTAGCTGTCGTAGTACTTTTCCGGGTCGTATTGGGGGTGAGGACACTCGCGCGGCAACATGGACATGGCGCGGTAGAGGAAGCGGTAGTCGTCGGGCCGCAGGTCGAAGCGCCGCTCTACGGGCAACTCCTCGGGGAAAAACACTGCTATGAGTAGGTCTTGCAATACTTCCACTGACATGTAGTTCGATCCGGCGAAATCCTTGGGTGCAGATACCAACGCCCCGTTTTGGATGTGTCCCTCGCCCCTGGGAATCGGCGCGGGTGCGCGCCACGTATGCGGATTGACCAGCATGGGCTGCTGGTAGAGGACTTGGTCTCCTCGGTAGAACGTCAGCGGATTTGTATGCCGGTTTTCCTCGGGCGAGTGCGCGATGGCGAGCCGATGCGTCAGGCGCACATCCCGATATCCCTTTTCCCACAGCCCCTCGTTCATCCGCTGCTGCCCCACGAACTCGTAGAGCCGATTGTACGCGTCGTTGTCGCTGACGGCGAAGAGCTTGCGGATGTAGTGGGCGATGGTGGGCAGTCCATCGGGTGCGGTTGGATTTTCGCGCACTGCGGTCTGCCTGCTGAAGGCGCTGTCAATGCGGACGGGCGTATGCCGATCCACGCCCGCAATGGCCAGTTGATTGAGCTTTTCCAGCGCCAGCAGGGCACCCGCTAGCTTGATTGTGCTCGCCGGATAAAAATAATCCTGCGGATTGACGCGGTACTCGTGGCGGGTGAAATGCGGCCGGTTGGCGGCGTCGCGGTCGATTTGCGTGTAGAGGATCTGTACTTCGTGCTTGGCCGCGGCCGCGAGCACGGGCGCGCAGATGGGATTGGAGCGCAACAAGGATTTGAGCAAGGGGTCTCCGTCTCCGTAGATAGCAGCCGGATAGATGCAGGTTGCAAAAACCGCGAGCGCTGCCGCGACGACTGGGTTGACTCCATGTTTAGGCATGTGAGATTCCGTGTAAAAACGCCTAGGACCGGAGCAAGGCAGGGCGCGGCGTTTATTGCGGAGGTGGCGGAGGTACGCTTTGGCTGATGGTCTCGATGAAGACGCCGCCGAAAATCCAGATTAGCCACAAAAGCCCAAGTGAGAGGGTCGCCTTGCGCACGGGCGCGTCGGCCAGCGCGCTCAACCCAATGCCCATGATCCCAATCTGCCACAGGTCAAAGGGATTGAGGGCCGTAAGGATTCGGCCGCCAAACGTGGCCGCGGCTTCCTCGGACAAAAAGAGACCCAGCCCCAGATGCGCCCCGATGTCGCCGGTTGCCAGCACCAGCACCACGCGGACCACCCATTCGACGGCCACCACCAACAGCGCATACGCTTTTACGATCAGCATTTGTCGGTAGCTGACCTCGGCTTGGAAAACGGAGCGCGCCAGCATCAAAAGCACGCCCCCGACCACGACTAATGAGAAAAAAAGCCCCACCGGGACCACCATCCAGCCATGCGCTTGGAGTGCCTCTGCTTGCTGCCGCTCGGCCTCGTCCAAGCCCTCTAGCTGCTCTTGGACGGCTGGTACTCCTACGTCGAAGGTCAGGTTATAGCAGCCAACCCCTATCGCGCAAACCAAGAGGACTGGCAGCAACCAGTCGTGGGCGCTCTCTTGGCCGCGCACTGCGGTAAAAGCCGTGTGCGGCGCGTAAAAAACGCGCTGTATCCGTGCGAAAAGGCTGAGGTCTTCGGCGGCAAACCCCGGTCCGGTTGCGCTCATGGGCCGTTTATCTCCATTAGTGCGATGTAGATGGCGGGATAAACGGGATGAAGGCCGTCTATCCCTTTGAATTCCTTTAATATAGAGGCCGCAGTGCCAATGCCAAACGAAGGATTGGAGGAGCAGGGATGGGGTGGACGGCCCAGCGGCGGCGAATTAGTTGCTTGTGCTGCGGCTGAGATTCCCTATATTTACCCCATCGTTTGTCTCTGCAATAGTTGTGGAGGCATTTTGAACCACGTTGGCAGTCGTTCGGATTCGCGTAGATCCTACCCCCGGGCCTGATGTAGTTCTCCTACCGAAAAGCCTGACGCAGTAGATTCCTACTCAAAGTTATTCGCACGTTCTGCTCTAACCGCACATTGCAAAAGGACTTTACTTATGGCAGATCGCGAGAAGGGAACCGTAAAATGGTTCAACGACGCGAAAGGCTTCGGATTTATTGAGCGCGAGAACGGCGAAGATGTTTTCGTCCACCACAGCGCGATCCGGGCCGAGGGTTTCCGCACCTTGTCCGACGGGCAGCAAGTGGAGTTTGAAGTCGTTCAGGGCAAGAAAGGCCCAGCGGCTGAGAGCGTTGTAGCACTATAGGCTTTGGCCTCATAAGTGCAAAAGGGGGTGATGTACACTGCATCACTCCCTTTTATTTTTGGAGTTTAGATGAAGAGTCGAGTTGATAATTTAGATAATGCAGTCACAGATGACTAAATCAGTACGCTGTTTTAGCTATTCGGTGCTGTCGCCGCAGCCACCATT
>JAJEEZ010000250.1:0-3914 GCA_022820705.1 Candidatus Latescibacterota bacterium
TGCATGGCAGGTCAATTTATGGAGGAGGGTTTACCATGTCAAAACAGTCTTATCCCAACCCCGTCGGCAGTGGATGGTACTTCACCTCGACTTCCACATCTGCGACTTTCAGCGGACTCACCAAATCGTCCGGCCGCTCCACCAGCGCAATCTCCAAGCGGTTGGCTCCCTGCTGCGGCCGCACCTCCTGCAAATCAAAAATCAGCCACATGCCCTGATATGGAACGACCTTATAGCCGTACTCGCGACGACATATCTCCCCTTGCAGCGACTGGCCGTTGAGCGCGATTTCCAAGCGGTCGTCCGAGACCAGATCAACGATTCTGATCCGCAAGAACACCTGACTGACGCGGCCTTCTTGCGCGTCGTCAGCCAAGTAAAAGGGAATGGTATGCTGTGCCCTATCGTCGGCCGCGATCTCCACCGGCAGTGCCACTGGGTATTGGTTTTCCGCATCCGCCGACCGCCGCGCCAGCACGTAGTGCTTGTCCTTCTCCTGCATCAGTTCCCGACTGCCCAGTTCGCTCAGCGCGCTGCGCTCCTGGTCTCCTAAGGGCCAGGGCATAAACCACGCGTACAGCCCGTCACAGCCCCGATCCAACAGATTCATCGCCGCCGCCCGCAGTTGGGCAGGAGTGGGGCAAACCCGCTCGGCCCCAACCGATTCATCAGCTACGTAGGGCTGCAAGGTACCATAGACCGCCGCATCGGCCGCGTGCGCGGCCTCGACCAGCCAATCTATCGGCATGTCCCCGTCGAGGATCATATAGCCGTAGCGGATCGGCACCAAGAAATCCACTAACCCGCGCTCCAGCCAAGTCCGCACGTCCAAGCCCTGCGCCAAGTTCATCTCCTCAGTGGGCAACACCCGCGCTCCGACCACCCCCGACCGCTGCCCGCGCACCCGCTCGGCGAGTTGCTCTACGTAATCGGTCAAAACGGGCGTCGTCGCCTCCACATCCTCCTCCCGCAAAATGCGCGGTGCCCCGCCCGGCAGGGCAAAGTCCAACTCAACACCATCGGTTTCGTACTCGGTCGCCAGTTCCTCAACCACTTGCAAGATGTGCGCCCGCACCTCCGCGTGAGCTAGCCCGCCACCGCCGTCGGCCAGCTTATGGGTCGACTCCATATTCCCGTAGGCGGCCATCCGCAAGCTAGCCCAGAAATCCATTCTATGGTCGTGTGCCCGGTCGATGAGCACTGTCAGCGGGTCGAGCCCGCGTTCGATCAGGCTCTGCATGTTGTGCCAAGTGCGCCAATAGGCGGCCTGCTCAAAGGGCTGAATATCCGCTCCGAACATCATCCCCACCCGCGATGGATAGAAAAGCCCGTCGCCGCGCTCGACCCCGTAGGCAAAAGTATCCACCCCCGTGCCTGCGACCTCATCCACTGGCACCCAAGCGTCTTCGAGCGCCATCGGCGGCTCAAAGGCAAAAAGATAGTAGTGCCGAGCATCGTTAAAGTAGATCGTGCGCTGCTGTCGCATGTCGTATCCTCCTCATTTTAAGGGGAGTTGTGCCCAAAAACCATATTCGCGGCTAATAAGCATTAATTATTAACTATTGACAATTGTGGGGGTAAAAAGAAGACCTTGACGATGTGAAGGGGCTGTACGTTAATGAGAATGCCCCTTGCACTTTCTCAGCGGAAGTGGATCGCCTATGCGGTCCGACGCGACCAAGAGTAAGTGTCCGTCGGAGAACATACCGGGATCGGATTTATCGCATGAAGATTGCTGCCTATCAGGCACCACTGCTCGAGAATGGCTCAATGGAAGCATTGAGCTATTTACGGACACAAATAGATGTATGTGAAGACAAAGGCGTCGAGATACTGTGCTGTCCAGAGGCGGTCCTTGGCGGCCTAGCAGATTACTCCGACAGGCCGTCCGAACTGGCATTCAACATCGAAAATGGTCAATTGGAAGAGTTTCTTTCGCCTCTCACCAGCAAAACAGTGAGTACGATTATTGGCTTTACCGAGTCGGCAAACACAGGACTCTACAATACAGCTATTATTTTTCACCGCGGGAAGGTATTCGGTCGCTATAGAAAGGCGTATCCGGCGATTCGCAACTCGATCTATAATGCAGGCGATGAACTGCCTACGTTTACGCTCGGATCGTTGACATTTGGCATCATCATCTGCAATGACACCAATTACATCGAGCCATCTCGAGTCATGGCAGCCAAAGGGGCGACTGTTCTCTTCGTTCCCACGAACAACTGCTTGCCGCCTAACAAGGCCGATGTAGTAGCTAGGGCTAGAAGCGCTCAGATCGCACGAGCAGTCGAGAATGGCTTGACCGTGATAGCGGCTGACGTCGCGGGGCACCAAAACGGATTTGTTTCCTACGGATCAACAAACATCATTGATCCCAATGGAGCGGTAATTGCTTCGTCAAAGCCATTTGTTGAGGATTTGCTCATCGCGGACATTGAACCAGAAGCTGACCAAGAAAGACGCGGATGGGATTCGTCGAAAAATCCAGCGATTGTCAGAGCCTTCCTCGAAGAGTGTTACCCTGAAAGTTCACAAGCTCTAAATGCCTTCGACTGAATGCGATAATGTCTTCAGCCTCCGATACTCCGCGCGTTTATATAGGTGCCTATGGGCTTTGCCGTGATCCGTCAGGTCGGCTTCTCTTGGTTCGCATGGCTAGCGGACTGGACCAAGGAAAATGGACTATGCCAGGCGGCGGGATTGAGTGGGGAGAGCATCCAGAGGCTGCTCTGCTCCGCGAATTGGAAGAGGAGACGGGCATCGCCGAGGTCGAGACAATTGGAATCACTGAGGTATATTCACACACTTATCCCAGAAGCGTGGAGCGTCCGCACGACTCGGTTCACCACGTCGGTATCATCTACAATGTTACTGTTAGCTTCCTCGACCTCAGATTCGAGCAAGACGGCTCGACGGACCGTTGCGAGTGGTGCACCGAGAATCAAGCCCGGTCGCTGCCACTCACTGCGGTGGGGGCATTCGCAGTTGACCTAGCGTGGCCGGCGTCTTAGCCCCGCGTTCTGTTGGTGAAGTGGAGGTGCCGCCCAATATGCAGTGCCCGGCTTCGGGCTTCTCCCTTCGCACAACCGCTGCGCGGTTAGGGGATGGCGAAAACGTCAAACGTCACCCTCAGTCTCGGAGATTATGAAGACAAAAAGGACAACCATCGCCGCAGTGGCTCACAATTGCTCTACAGGCGATTCGGACAAGAACCTAGCGCTGATGGAGGAGGTCCTCGCTGGTGGAGAAACCTCTGAGACAGACATATACGTTTTTCCGGAGCTGAACATCTCCGGCGGTGTAATTAAAACCGATCTTGTCAATCTCGGAGAAACAGTTCCCGACGGACCCCACGTGGAGGAAGTCTGTGCCTTGGCGAAGAGATACCGAATAGCCATCTGCGCTGGACTAGTTGAGTCTGCAACAGACGGTATGTTCCTAACGCATTTCATTGCGACTCCGGATGGGTACGCGGGAAGCCAGAGGAAGCTAATTCCCCAGAACCCAACTAAGGCAGGTCCATTCAAATCAGGCCAAACCCTCACACCCATTGACCTAGACGGAACCAAAGTAGCGATCTTAGCCTGCGCTGATTTCCTGCTTCCCGAGCCAAGCATAGCTGCGGCCTTGGAGTCGATTGACCTGATCCTTTCTCCAACCGATTCCTTTGCCGCGTCCATGAGCAGCAAGCTGAAAACCTTGCAGGCAGCAAGGGCAATGGACTGCAATGCCCACGTCATCGCCGCTTTCCGTATCGACGCACAAACGCAGTCTGAGCAGATTGCAGTCTTAGCATCGGATCCTGAGGGTAGGACGCTTCTACATAGAACAACTTCGAACCCCGGAACGCACGTCTTCCGGCTTGATGTGGATCTTCAGCGGACGCCACCTCGCTGGGGTGGGCTACCAGC
>JAJEEZ010000065.1:0-3251 GCA_022820705.1 Candidatus Latescibacterota bacterium
CGATGGGCACGTATTCGGGTTGCCGACCACCTACATTGGCATTGCGGAAAAAGACATCGGGCGTCGTATCCTGCCCGCTACGCACGCGGATTTCTATCTTGGAATCCGCGCTATTCCCCGCGACCACTTCGCTCCAATTGATGCTCCCCCAGACTACCTCCTCGTCCAGATCTAGCACATTGGACACATAGCTAGCCGTCGGTACGAATCCCCTGCCGTACACCTCTATCTCGTCAACTTCAAATCCGAGGGTGGTAATCGACTTGAGTTGCAGGAAGCGGACAAATTGGGGGTTGATCTGTGCATCTACTTTGGCCTCGCGGTTGTCTGGGTCGCGCTGCACCGGCGAGGTAAAAATGGGCTGACCACTGGCATAGAGGTTTTGCGGCAAGCCGTCGTTGAGGAACAACTCATACCCCCGCATGAATTCGTTGCCAAAGGGAAACGACTCTGTCATCCTCGGATAGAACACGATTCGGTCCACGCCAAAGCGCGCACCGAGATCAATGCGAATGGTGACGCCGTTGTTGCGCACGATGCGGCCGGCCACGAACTTGCGATCAAAAGCCACTCGGTGGTCGCCATTGAGCATGCCCTCCAATTGCTCTGGACTTTTCTGGCTGGCATCTAGCCCCGGGACATCTACAGAGCCTCCCCGTTCAAGAACACCGAGCGAGATGTTGAAATCAGAGCGCAAGCGCAGCGGCATGATCCAGTTTTGCAGGGAATCTAGGCCAACGGTGAACACTTTTTCGCCGTTGGCGTCCTCGATCGTTCCCAGTTGCTCGACAAAATCGATCACGCCCCCAGGAGTTGTGCCAGAATCGCGCCAAGGACGTTCGTCGCCACCGACCGTAAAAACATCCTGCGCACTGGTTGAGCACACAGATAGCAGTAGCAGAAGGAGGATTGGCAGAAAGGGAACTATCTGCAATGACTGCAGTAGCTTGAAAAGGATGCCGGTAGGACGATATTCCATGGTGAGAACTAGCTCTTTAATAACAGCCGAGATTCCAGCTTTGCGCTCTTCTGAATGGCACACCGGAGGCTGCAACCTCTTTAAAATTATGACAGTTGCTACAAATTGTTACAATTTTGTTACGATTTTGTTACAACCTAATATACTAACATATATATGTACCGGATAAATTAAGAAAAATCTGGGGCCTAGCACGGTCAAGCGTCGAGCGGAGCCAACCAGACCAAGGTCGCCCCCCATCCACCGCCGCCTTCGCCAGCCAAACGGAATGACTCCACTTCAGGCAAGCGGCCCAAAATGGCGTGCACCGAGCGCCGCAACTGGCCCGTGCCCTTGCCGTGGACGACGCGCACCTGCAAAATGCCCGCTTGGCGACAGGCATCCAAATAGTCGGGCAACAGCTCTTTGAGGTCGCGCGGATGGAAGGTGTGCAGGTCCAGCGTGCCGTCGATGGGCACTTCCACCGCTTCAGGCTCTTCCCATTCTTCTTCGGTCATCGTCCTAACCCTTCCGAGCGCGGAGTTCCGTAGAGCTGATATCCATCCTAAAGGGCACCGCCGCGAAAAGGTCCGCGTACTCGGCAGGTACCTCCATATCCGCTAAGGTCCGGTACACATCTCCATCCACCCGGCCAGCCACCCAAAAGCGACAGCCCCCAGCGGCAAATTCCTCCAAGGCCGCAGCCACACCCCGCTCCCCTTCCTCGTAGTACTGACCCTGCAAAAGCCTCACAGCCGTATCGTACCCCAGCGCGAAGTGACAACCGCCAAAGATCCGAGCCTTCTGCAAAAAAGTCGGCGACCGCGTCATCACCACTGGGAGGCGACCGCGCATTTGCGCCAAGCGGCGCTCGACCTCGCTCCTTTGCAGGGGCGGCTTATCGACATTTTCGATGGAAAGTTCCAAGCTCGGTCGTCGGCCACTAAGCTGTCCCGCCGCGGCCACGAGCTGCTCGTGTCCCTCGTGCAGCGGGTTGAAGGAACCGGACAAAAACAGACGCTGCCCGCGCTCGACCTCGGGCGCGATCACCCCATCAGAACGCATTTCAACGACGTCCAACTCGCCCGCAAACAGCAAACCCAGCGGATCGTCCAGCGTCAGCTCGCGCCGCGCAAGATGCGCAAACTCCGGCAGTGATGCACCAGCGACAGAGCCGCCGCAGGTCTCCACTATGGCCTCCAAGGCCAAGCGGCTCAAGACCTCCTCTTGCTCCAAACGGTCGGCTGCGCCCTTCTCAAAACGCAGGGTGTACAAGCGATAGGCGCACTCCAAGCGCAGCGCAATACACCCCCGATCCTCGCCGCGCCGCAGCCTGCTCGTCGCCAAGGCCGCACTGCAGCCCACGCCGATACAACCCTGCCCCGGCTCGGCAAAGGCCGCGGCTCTTACAAAGGCCCGCCCCGCCATATCCCGCGCCGTTTGCTCATTGGCCCCATGCGGCCCCGCAAAGGCCAAATACGCCGCCAGCGCTCGCTCGCTATAAGGCACTTGAGCTTCGACGATCGCCCGCGAGGCCCCAGGGTGATTCAAGAGCCAGCTAATGAGTTCGCTGCCCCCCCCAGTGGTCGCCAAGGCCAGCCGGGTACCGCTGCTCAATACGGCCTCGACCTGCGCCCAGATGTCGTCGGAGACGCGCAAGCCGCTTCACCCCGTAAAGAAGTCAAAAGCACCGCGCAGGCCCCAGCCCGTGAGGAAGACGCCGCTGATCAAGTTGATCACCCGCAACGGCCACCCCATTCGCAACGGTTCCGGCAGGAAGCGGTGGTCAGTCCACACCATCAGCAAGCACCACAGCCCACAGGTGAGAACCCCGCCGAAGATCGCCGCTGGCGTCACAATCGACACCGGGTTGCCGCCCATCCACATAATGGCGACGCCACCAATGCCACAATATCCCACCACCCACGGCCGCAGCCGACCCACGGGTACCTCGCGCACCCGCTGGACGATGGGCCGCAAGCACTCGTGAGTGGTGCGTGTATAGAGCTCGTACGCAGCCATAATGGTGCCAAAAAACGCAGTGAATACGCCCAACTGGTACAAATAGACCAAGGCTGGATGCAGAAGCGTGAGGAAATCGGCCTGCACTGACAGTAGCTGCATTCCCTCCGGCACAATGTGTTGGGGGCGAAGCACGGCTGCACCAAGCACCACAAAGGCCATGGTAAAAATCACCACGCAGATAAAAGACACCCCTGAGTCCACCAATGGACCCCGCAGCCAAGCCCTACCTCGGGCGATATTTTCATCGTCGGACGCAATGGCCACGCCT
>JAJEEZ010000143.1:0-8771 GCA_022820705.1 Candidatus Latescibacterota bacterium
GATCGCTGCTGTCCACCGACTCGGCAGCCAGCGCCACCCGCAGCCGTCGTGGCGGCGCGAGCGCCTGATGCTGCACGCGGACCTCGCCGCTACGGGCCAGTAGCAAGCGCACTCTACACTGGCCCTCCATAGTGTTGGCTGCGTCTTGCAACTGTGCCCGCACTCTGTCGTCCGCGCAGCAAAATCCCCAGTAATCCGCCGACTGAGACAATCGCTCTAAATGTCTCTCTAACAGGAAGTAAGTCCCGCCTTCGTATAGCAGCGTCTCCAACAGTTCAAAAGACGGATGCGGCCGAGCGCGCAAGACCTCGGCCTTGGTGAGGCATTCGGCGTATTCCCCCGCGGCCGACGATTCCCAGACGATCCCGCCGCCCACGCCAAATTCGAGCTGTCCGCTCTCCCGGTCGAGATGCGCCGTGCGAATCGCCACGTTGAAGCACGCCTCCGGCCCCGGCGACACATAGCCCATGCAGCCGGTGTAAATGCCGCGCGGGGCGCGCTCCAGTTCGGCGATGATTTCCATGGTCCGCACCTTGGGCGCGCCGGTCACTGAGCCGCAGGGAAAGAGCGCGGCAAAGATGTCGGGCAGGCTCACGCCGGCTTTGAGTTGGCTTTCCACAGTAGAAGTTAGCTGCCACACCGTGGGATAGCGCTCGACCGACCACAGGGCCGGAACCGCCACGCTGCCGACTTGCGAGATGCGCCCTAAGTCGTTGCGCAGCATATCCGTGACCATCAGATTCTCAGCGCGGTCCTTAGCGGAATTTTGCAGGTCCTCGGCCCGCTGCTGATCCTCGGCTGCAAAGCGGCCCCGCGGCCGGGTTCCCTTCATGGGGCGCACTGTGCAACGCCCGTCTTGTAGGCGGAAGAACAGCTCGGGCGACGCCGAGATCAGCACGTGCCGGCCCAAGTCGAAATACGCGCACAGCGCCGACTCCTGCACCTGCCCCATATCGCGGTACAGCGCCAGCGGATCGCCCCGGAAGCGGCTGTGCAAGCGCAAGGTGTAGTTGACTTGGTACGTGTCGCCGGCCGCAATATAGGCGCGGATGTGCTCAATGGCGGCCTCGTACTCCTCCCGCGACACCGACGGACGCCACTCGTCCAATTCGTAAGTGCCCAAGTCAGCGCTAGGCGCGGCCACCGGCGTCCGCTCCTCAAAGAGGCCAAAGTAAACCAAGGGAAGCGCACCAGCGGGGCGAGTGGTAAAGGCCGGGTCCAAACCGGCTGCGGCCTCGTAGCAGACAAATCCCGCGGCATGCAGCCCTTGGGCCACTGCCCGTTCCACCGCGCTGAGAGCCGGGCGCACCTCGTCCGCCGCTGCGGCTACCACCTCGTCCACCGGATCGACAAACGCAAAGGAGCGCTCCTGCCTGCAGCGGGCGTACGATGACAACAGCACTGGGCTTTCTAAAGCCATGTCTTTGGAAGAATCCTCTTGGCACCGCCAACTACGCCGCGCCGGTCGCTGAGAGCGCTAAGATCGTTGCTAGCCTGCCGCCTCGCCGGGCTGGTACTCAATGCGCCGCATGAAGCGCTCGCCCACATCGTAGTTTGGCTGGTCGGAGACAAAGCGCCACAAGCGCACGCGCTGCATCAGTTCGTAACGCTGCTCGTTGCCCTCCCAGCCGTGGTTGGTCGATAGGATGCGACCGATCTCAGGGTCGTCCAGATCTGCGGTGTCAAAGTTGCAGACCTGCGGCCGCGTCGGGTTGAGCCGCAACTTGTACATGAAGCGGTCCCGATCCGTGTAGTTGCTGCGCGCCCCGTGCCAGACGCGAGTGTTCCACACGTACATAGTCCCCGCCGGGCAGGTCGCCCAGATCTTGCCGCGCATGTGGTGGTAAATGGAAATCTCCCCGGTGCGCACATTGCGAAATTGCGTGCCCGGCACCAAGAAAGTACCGCCCATCTCGTCTGTTGTATCTGCGGGAAACAGCGAGAGCTGGATATCGAAGTAATGGTCGCGGAAATCGATGACCGAATCTTGGTGCATATTGGGCCCCTTGGTCTGTTCGGCCTTGGTCAAGTGCGCGGCGTGATGGTCGTACAGGGGATCGGGGCCGACCAAGGAGTGGATGAGTCCCTGCACCTGCGGCAGACGGAACGTATCGCCCAAAGCTGTGCCTTTGGGCCAAGTCTCCTCAAAGGGGGTCCCCACGGCGAGATAGCCCCGGTTGTGGTGCATTTCCTCAAGGCAGGCTCGGCACAGATCTTGGGGTATCATTTCTTCGAACTTCAAATACCCCGAGGCGACGAATTGCGCCATCTGCTTCGAGTTCAAAAGATGCTCTTTCACGATGTGGCTCCTTCCTCTTTTTGCAGTTCGTTGAATTTCGACAGCACGATCTGGTAGGGCAGCGGCCCCAGTTCATAGCCCTCTTGGGGCTAGCGATGTTTGAGTTCCGACATCTGGATGACTTGCCAGCCGTCGCGCATGGCCGCCATGGCGTTGTGGTAGGGAGGATCGCTCTCCTCGACCAAGTCGCCTAGGCCCGTGCCCTTGGAGGCTTCGTAGCGCGCCCAAGCTACGACTTGGGCGTCGAGCGCGGGTGTGGTCTGAAAAAATACTAGAATATCTTGCACTACGGCCATGAAAATCCTTCCGGTGAGATTGGGTTGAATTTGCCGAGCGGTGTTCCATTTAAAATATAGAAGCAACAAATTCGCTGGCACGCAATTTGCACCGGAGGGAGAGAAGCCATTTAATACCCCAACATCCTTTCTTCTATAAGGAGGCTCACAATGAAAGAGCTGCTCTTATCGTCGGCGCTCGTCGCCATTTCTGTGGCGCTTTTCGCCACAGGATCCGTCCAAGCCGACACCGCGCATCAGTCCTTTGACGTGGAGCCGGGCGAACGCCTAATAGTGGACACCGAATGGGGTGCTATTGAGGTCCATACTTGGGATCGCTCCGAGGTGGAGTTGGTCGTGGAACGAGCCGATAAACTCGATCTAGCATACGACCAAGAGGCGGGTACTACGACCATCCGAGGCCGCAAAAAAGATGCCGGCCTGTTCGACTTCTTCGGCCTTGTGAAGGGACGCGCACCCCTGTTCCGCCTCACGGTGCCGCACCGGCACGATTTGGAACTGAGCACCTCCGGCGGAGGCATTGAGGTAGCCGATCTTCAGGGCCGCGTCTCAGCCCGGACTTCGGGCGGCAGTCTGAGCTTTGGCCACATCGAAGGACCGATCGAGGGCAAAACTTCGGGTGGTTCCATTTCTCTAAAAGGCTGCTCCGGTACGGCGTCGGTATCTACTTCGGGTGGATCCATCCGCATTGGCGAGGTAGCAGGGGAGGTGCGAGCTAAGACCTCGGGCGGCTCCATCCACATTACCCGAGCCCAAGGCTCAGTGCAGGCCAAGACCTCGGGCGGCTCTATCAAAGTGGATGAAGTGCTGGGGCCTATCGAGGCTCAGACGTCGGGCGGGTCCATTCGCGCCCAACTCTCGCAGCAGCCTCACGGCCCCTGCCACCTCAAGACTTCGGGCGGCAACGTAGAGGTCTCCCTCGCGGCGGATATTGGTTTGCAGGTGGACGCCCGCACCTCGGGTGGGCGCGTCTCCACCGACTTTCCGGTAGTAATGCAGGGCACGCTGGATAAAAACAGCCTCAAGGCCGCGATCAACGGCGGCGGTCCCCTCATGACCCTGCGCACCTCGGGCGGCTCCATCCGCCTGCGCAAACTGTAGCGCTGCACAGTACCGCCTTTTGGTCGAAGGGGTGCGGCGCGACGGCTTCGAGTCGTTGCGCCGCACCCCTTTTTGCGTTTTTAGCAGTCTGCCGTGCTCCAACTCTCGATAAAAAGCACAGCTCTGACCTTTAGGGTGCCGATTTTCTATTTAGTGAGGGACCGTCGGAAGTAGCCGCAGCAGCTAATGCGTCCGCGCCAGCGGCGTCCACCGCGAGAGCGCGTCCAACTTTGCTAATTCCTCATCCCCCAACTCCACCTCCAACGCCCCAAAGACCTCCTCCACGTGCTCGGGGCGATCTGGGCCGATAATCGGCGCAGTAACATCCTCGTTGGCCAATATCCAAGCAACGGCAACCTGCGCTGGCGTCTTCCCCTGTGCCCGACCAATCTCAGTCAGCTTTTGCACGATGCGCTCTGCTTGCTCGCCCATGGCTTTGGCAAAGCGGTCGTCGTCCTGCCAAGCGCTATCCGTCGGCGGCTTTTGCCCGCGCCTAAAGCGGCCGCTCAACAGGCCGACGGCCAGCGGACTGTAGGTCATCATGCCGAGGCCGTACTGTCGGCATAAAGGCAATAGCTCTGGCTCTATCTGATAGCGGTGCAATAAGTTATACTGATTTTGTAAGGTAAATAGTGGGTCCAGCCCCCCGCGATCGGCCGTCCACAGCGCCTCCACCACCTGGGCGGCGGTAAAATTGCAGGCCCCCACGTAGCGCACCTTGCCCTGCCGCACCAAATCGTCAAACGCCCGCAGCGTCTCGTCGAGTTGGGTGTCTGGATCCCAGTTGTGCAGCAAGTATATATCCACGTAATCCGTGTTCAAGCGCTTCAGCGACCGTTCCATCTCGCGCATGATGGCAAAGCGCGATAGGCCGCGGTCATTGGGGCCGTCCCCTATTTGGCTCCAGACCTTGGTGGTAATCACCAGATCGTCGCGCTTGCCCTTGATGGCCTTGCCCAACAATTCCTCGCAACGGCCCTGAAAGTAGAAGTTGGCGCAGTCGAGGAAATTGCATCCTAGATCAATAGCGGTCTCGACCGTACGCATAGCGGTCGCCTCGTCCGTGTGCCCATGCCAGTATCCCCGAAAGGCCGTGCCCAAGCACAGCCGCGAGACCTTAACTCCGGCCCGTCCCAATCGTACGTAATCCATATTTTCTCCTAAGCTAAATGTTGGTTGGCAAGTCGTATGTCGGCGCGTTCGCGTGCCGCTGCAAGCCGATTTCGAGGCGGATTTCAGTCCCCGGTGGCAAGGCCACCGCAAAGTGCGTGTCATCTACGGCAACGCGCTTGACTGTCTGCTCCACAGGCGGCGCAGCATAGCTTCCCACCGTGCCCGGGTACGCACTCTCCAAGGAATTATACGCGACCTCCCCAAACCGATGCTCGGCCAAGGTTCCGGCTTGCAGCAACACCTTGCGGGCGTCCAGCGCACTGAGGTTCACCAAGTGCACCACGAGGCGGTCCCGCTCCACAGTCTCGACGAGCGCGGCCACATCCGCTGGTAGTCCCGGTCGCTTGCGCTCGGCGTCAAAGTAGCGCAATGGGGCCATTAAGATGCCGCCGTTGTACAGGAGCTGCGGCGCGCCCAAGGTCAGTTGGATGAGCGCCTCAGTCGTCACCGGGTTTAGCTGCTGCCACCAGTGGATGTGGTTGTCGCGGGGGTCGGTTTCGTCACGGCGGATAAGTTCCATCCGCCGATAGACCTGCGAGAGAGCCGCTTGGAGGATCTGCACCGGATAGTCGGGATTTTCGCCCTTGAGATAGCAAAACCACGGCGGCTCGTGGTATGCGTCCTCTTTGTTGTGGAACGGCACCACCGTGCGCCAGTCGTAGCGCTCTTTGGCGCGCAGCATTTCGAGCATCTCCCAATCGACCGCCGCCCCGCTCGCGTTCCACAGCGCAGCCGGATACATGGCCGCCAGCGGCTGAAAGTCCGACCACCCCTTGGCCCCATAGCAATAGGGCACCACAAAGCTGACCTTGTCGTCGCCGAGCGCGGTTAGCTGGCCGATCCAGTGTACGCCCAAGCTCATCTCGATTTGACTCAAGTCGGCCATCTTCCCTTGCTCTATAACCTTTCTGAGCTGGGTGCGAGGCAGTTCGAGATACTTTTCCTCGCCGGTCAGTAGATAGCAATGAGTCCCGGCCAAAATAGCCGCCATGGCGATGTTGTACAACCCGTGTGGCCACGTCCAGCCATACATGCTCCCATACCAGCGCCCTTCCATGTATTCGCCGACCTGCCCGCTCAGCCCCACGTTGTCGGGCAACAGGCCCCCATTGGCCTCGGCCCGTTCGATCCACGCATCCACGTATTCGAGTAGCCAAGCGCGGTATTTGTCGTCGCCAGTCAGGTAGCAGGCGTTGGCGATCAGCGAGGTGACGTGCAGGTTGGTGGCGCAATCGCCCCGAGACATGCGCTCCTTCATGGCCTGCCCCATGCGCCGCGCCTTCGCCGGGTCCTTGAGGTCCGCAGGCGTGTCAATCCCTTCTAAGTCCTCGTAGGGCAGGCCATAGCACGCCATCCCCGGGCTGTATCCATACGACGGCTCCTCGTTTTCTTCGTACAGCCAGCGCGGCCCCTTGCTCCCGTTGTGGGCGCATTTGATGATCTTGTGCTCTGGGTCGTAGTTGGGGGCTTCTGGGTCTTCGTTGAGATAGAATCCAGCAAAGCGCCGCGCCCGCGCCACATTCTCAGCGTGGGTCGGGTCGGCCATGCACAGCAGGTAGAAATAGATGTAGCTCTCGCTTTGGTGGAACTGGTCGTAGCCGATCTCGTATTCCTTGTCCACGTGGCCGTACTCTACCATCAACTCGGTAGTGGCCTCCCACTGCCGCTGGCCCAAGGCGAGCAAATGGTCGCCGCCGCCGAGCAAGTACAACAGCGGCCAGTTGTAGAAGCTCTCGTAGAAATCATCGGCCCCGTCGCGGGAATGGCGTAGGCCGTCGCGCCAAATCAAGCGGCCGTCGGGGTGGGTGTACTTTTGTAGGAATGGATGGACAGCGTCCTCCATCGTCTTGATTAACTGCCGCTCCAACACGGCCCAAGCCGGGGTTTGTACTAGTGGCACAGTTGCTTCAATAACGGTCATAACTTCTTCTCTCCCTTCCTATTACCTCACCCTTTCCCACCCTTCACACTCCACACCGACCCCGTAGTGTACGTATTCCGTTCTGAGCACAAAAACTCAATCACCTCGGCCACTTCCGCAGCGTCTGAATAGCGCCCAATCGGGTTGCCTGGATCGCGCAGGTGCTCCTCGTCAAAGCGCGGCACCACCATGTCGGTCAGCGCCCGACCTGGCTCGACGCCATTGACGAACACCCCCTGCCGCGGCCAAGCGTCGCCCAGCGCCTGAATAAACGACCACACCGCCCCCTTGGACACTGAGTACGGCACCTGATAGGGACTGCCGTGACGCCCACCCGAAGAAATCGTCACGCAACGCCCCCACCCCCGCTCCAGCATGTGCGGCACCGCCGCCTGATGCGCGTAGTACACCCCGTGGACATTGATCTGCATAACCTTGGCAAACTGCGCGGCCGTCTGCTCGAAAAAGGGCTTCTCCCACCCCAAGATACCGGCGCAGCACACAAGGATATCCAGCCGCCCAAAAGCCGCCACCGTCTGCGCCACTGCCTCATGCACCTGCCCCTCGTCGGTCACATCCGTCTCGACAAAGAGCGCCTGCTGTCCCATCGCCTCAATCTCCCGCACCCGCTCTTGCGCCGGTTCCTCCAGCACATCGACAATGACGATGTGTCGCCCGGCCTCGGCCAAGCGCAGCGCGGTCGCACCCCCGATGCCGCGCGCTCCCCCTGTAATCAGGACTACCCGCTGCTCCACAGGTGCTGCAAATCGCAAATGTGCCATACTACCTCCCCTTGCTTGCGCGGTTGCGCAGTTTTTATAAAAATAAGCAGTCTAGCGCCACTAATAACCAACCCTGCCCCTTTACGATATATATGGAGCACACAAAATGAAAATCGAACAGATCGAATCCCTCCTCATCGGCAACAGCTACATCGTCCGTATCACCACCGACACCGGCCTAACCGGCATCGGCCAAACCGCCTGCTGGGGCTACCCCACCGCTGTGCAGAGCATCGTCGATGTCTTCAAAGAATACCTCATCGGCCAAAATCCCCTCCGCATCGAACACCACTGGCAACATCTCTACCGCATGGCTCCCTTCCGGGGCACGGCCATCATGGGGGCTGTCTCAGCCGTGGATATCGCCCTCTGGGACATCAAGGGCAAGCACTTCGAGGTGCCGGTGTGGGAGCTGTTGGGCGGCAACGTCCGCGACAAAATTCGCCTGCACCTGCTGTCTGGAGGTCGCACTCCAGAGGACATGTCCAACGCCGTGCAAACCGCTGTCGCCGAGGGATTTACCGCCATCAAGTTCGACCCCATCAAAACGGACTGCCACGATAAGGGCCAAGCGCGGATGATCCAAACCGCCGTCGAGCTGACTGCGACCGCGCGCGAAGCCGGCGGCCCAGATTTGGACCTAATCATCGAACTCCACCGCAAGCTGACGCCCATGGTCTCCCTAGCCCTCGCCGAGGCCCTCAAGCCCTTCCACGTCTTCTTCCTCGAAGACCCGATCCAGATCGACAGCATCTCAGCCCAAGCCCATATCGCGCAAAAATCTACCGTGCCCTTTGGCAATGGCGAGCGCTTTGTGTCTATATGGGAGTTCCGCGAGTTGTTGGAGCAGGGCGGCCCCCAGTATTTGCGACCGGATGTGGCCTTGGCCGGCGGCATCTCGCACTGTAAAAAAATCGCCGCCATCGGCGAAGCCTATCACTGCGCGGTAGTAACCCACAACTTTTTGGGGCCGCTGGTTACCGCTGCCTCCCTACACCTCGACGCCTCAATTCCCAACTTTATTACCCAAGAGTACACCAAAGGCGACGAAGCCCCGCACAACGCGGTCTATCAGTGCGCGTATAAGCGCGAAGGCGGGTACATCCCAATTCCCCAAGCCCCGGGTCTCGGCGTGGAGCTAGACGATGCATTAATCGAGCAAACGCCCTACAAACCCATCAACAACGCCTCTACCCCAT
>JAJEEZ010000430.1:0-12763 GCA_022820705.1 Candidatus Latescibacterota bacterium
GTTCAAAACCAAAAAGTTGTGGCTCCTTGGCGATGATGGTCGCGGCCATAAAGAGCGGCACGTAGTTTTTCGTTTCGCGGGGCAGGTCGAGTTGCCAGTAGTCTTTGGTGCCGGAGCGGGCAATAGTCCGACGGACTCGTCCTGGCCCGGCGTTGTACGCGGCTAGGGCCAAGCGCCAGTCGCCGAACTCCTCCTTGAGTTTTTCTAGGTACCGGACAGCAGCCTCGGTCGCCTTGATCGGGTCGCGCCGCTCGTCGATCCAATGGTCAATCTTGAGGTTCTCCTCAACGGCAGTCTTCTTCATAAACTGCCACAACCCCACCGCTCGCGACCGCGAATAGGCCCTTGGATTGAGACCACTTTCGATAACCGCTAGGTAGAAAAGGTCGCTGGGCATCCCCTCGCGCTGGAGAATATCGGTGATCAGCCTGCGATAGCGCCCGGCGCGCTGCAACCAAATGGCAAAGGTCTTGCGACCTCGCGTCTGGAAAAAGTGGAGACTGGCAACGACGCGGTCATTGGCGTCGATGGGCATGTCACAGCGGCGACCGAGCCGGTGGATGAGGACCAACGGTTCGGCGTCGGCTGGCAGGGTCTCGATTTTTTCCTTGGATAGCCCTTCGAGCAGAAGGGGTAAATGGCTGTCGGGGGGAAGGTGCTCCAAGTGCGGCAACAAGCTGAGGTAGGCCTGCTCAATCTCCAAACCGAGGCGCATGGCCTGCGTGGTATCGACCAGCGCGTCGTGCTCGTCGAGGCTGGCCAGAATGCCGATGGCCGCATCGAGCGACTCTTGCGCCTGTTGAGTCTGACCGAGAGCGTGGCTTTCGATAGCGAACAGCAAGTGCCAGCGAACAGCGCGTAGGTCGGCCGTATCTGGCGGTGGATCCTAAAAAGACACGACAGGGACAGCCCCATCGTCGAAGACCATCGGCCCGGTGCTTTTGCCACGGGCACAGGCCATGAGCAGCAATGCGATGATACAGCAGCACAAGCGCATGGCGCGTTACTCCTCCTGCGAGACGAGGATCTGGGAGCGGACCTTGAGAGCGTTGGGGTAATACCTCCCGATTCGTTCGGCCGCGGCTTGGGCTTGCGCCTCAGTGCGATAGTTGCCGACTTCGATCTTGTAATAAGGTCCCTTAAGGGTCACATTGATGTCTTCGCGCTTCAGGCGCTTTTTTGCCTCTTCCGCGAGGTGGATGGCCTTGTCGTGATCGTGCGATAGGAACTGGTCAATCAGCACCCGCCAGCCAGTGATACTTACCAACTCGGGCGCAGCCTCCTCTGGAGCGGAATCGGGCATCGCGCTCGCCGGGAGCTCGACGACATAGGCATCGGCATAGTCCGGGCCAAGTGCGACGACCTGTTCCTTGAGGGCCGCGGCTGCGGCGTGGGTAGCGTATTGGCCAGCTTGCAGCACCGAGTGAGCGTTGCGGGCCACTAGATAAACCTTCACGCCGAGAGCGCGTTCTAGTTCGGCGCGGAGCTGGCGGGCCATGGCTTCATTACTCAGGGCCGCTAGCTGGAGGCGATAGACCGAAGCGCTTGCTGCCGGGTCGTGCTCTTGCACGGGAGCCGTCGGCTCCGCTGGGGTTTGGGCCTGATCGCGGTTCTCGCGTTGAACTGGCTCAATTAGCAAATCTTCGTCGAGGGTGCGCGGATCAAATTCTTCGCGGCTGGCGGGCGCGGCATCGCCCGAATCGCTGCGCCAGCGCGGTGCGCTCGCGCAGTGGGCCGTGCCGAGCAAGACCAGCAAGAAGAGGAAAGAGTACGTTCTCATGGCTCGATCCAAGCGCGCAGGGCGGGTTCGTACGGAGCGCGGGCGACGCCCTTTTCCGAAATGATCGCCGACACCAAGTCGCAGGGCGTGACGTCAAAGGCCGGATTGTAAACCGGCACCGCGTCCGGGGCCGTGGGCTTGCCCATGCCTTGGCGAACCTCGGCTCCATCGCGTTTTTCAATGGGTATTTCCGCACCCGAGGTCAATTTCATGTCGAGGGTCGAGACCGGCGCGGCCACGTAGAAAGGCACGTCGTGTTCGCGGGCGAGGATAGCCAGTCCATAGGTGCCAATTTTGTTGGCCACATCGCCGTTGCGAGCGATGCGGTCAGCACCCACGATACAGCAGTCAATCGCCTCATTGCGCAGCACGACCGCGGCCGCATTGTCGCAGATGACCTTGACGTCGATGCCGCTCTGCATCAGCTCCCACGCCGTCAGCCGCGAACCTTGGAGCAAGGGGCGAGTTTCGTCGGCAAACACGGCAACTTTCTTACCTGCCTCTTGGGCTGCATAGACTACCCCCAAGGCCGTGCCGTAGTCTGCCGTAGCCAAGCCGCCGGCGTTGCAGTGCGTGATAACTTGGCTGCCATCGCGTAGGAGTGCCGCGCCGTGTGCGCCGATCTGGCGACAGATTTGGCGGTCTTCCTCAAAAAGGCGGTGAGCAGCCGCTAGCAGGGCGTCGCAGATGGAGTGGTTGTCGCGATCCCGATTCGCCGCCAACACCTCCTGCATTTGATCCAAGGCCCAGAACAAATTGACCGCGGTGGGCCGGGTGCGGGCGAGGCGGGAGATGGCCGCTTCTACGCAGCGACCAAAAGACTCGGAGGCGCAATCGACCGCGGCACGCGCACCCACCACCACGCCATACGCAGCCGCCAAGCCAATGGCCGGGGCACCGCGCACCACCAGCCCTTCAATAGCGCGGGCGATGGCCTCGACATCGCGGTAAGTTGTGTACACCAGTTCCTCGGGCAAGCGAGTCTGGTCGAGCAGGCTCAGCGCGTCGTCCTGCCATTTGAGCGTTTGCATCGGCATTAGAAAGTCGAAAATTCAAAGGGCTTTTCTGGGGCTTCCTCAGGCGCGTCCCCATCGGCGAAATCCGTGCGTTCAGCATCGCCCCACAGCCTCTCTAAAGCGTAGAAGTCGCGCGCCTCCTCGCGAAAGATGTGGACGACAAAATCGACGTAATCCATTAGCACCCAGCGCCGCGTATCCGCGCCCTCAATGTGCCAAGGCTTTTCTCCCATCTCGACGAGCTGGTCCCGCACCGCATCGACGAGACTGCGAATGTGCTGTTCAGAGGTGCCCGTACAGAGCAAGAAGTAGTCACAGGTGTCGGAAATGTCGCGCAGATCTAGCAAGGTTATTGCGAAGGCCTTCTTATCTTGTAAAATTTCTACGATGCGGGTGATGCGCGACTCTTGACACAGGCTCATGGACGTTTTCTCGTGGTTACTTGGCCGGATCGAGTAGGCCGATGCGGCGATAGTCGCGCCCGATGACAATCGAGACGCTCGCCAGATTGAACTGGTTTTCCTTCTTCTGCTGAATAAAATGAGGTATTCCCAAGATGTCCGCCACTTGTCGAGCTTGCTCGATATCGCCGTCCAAATCGACGACGAGGGTGTGGAGATAATTAAAGCTGGGCGCATTGCCTTCGTGAATTACATCTAACCCGAGGGCGCGTGCCTTTTTGCGCAGGCGGGCGGCGACTTGCGACTCGCCTCCGCCGTTGAGAATTTCGACCCGAATGGGGCTGATTTGGGGAATAGTTTCCGACTTGGCAACTTCCTGTTGGGGCGTTGGCTCGGGGGCAGCAACAGAGTGCGGCCAAAAGGCCACTTTGAGAAGAAGGGCTATGGCCACAAAGGCCAGCCCCCACAAAATTAGCTCCTGCACGTTGGGGTTTTCTCGTTCCATCGCTCCAACGTCCTTAATGAATAAAAAACGGCAGGTTACGTCAAGTAAACAAAGGATGAAACATGGATCTCCTGCGCGAAGAAACCTTTGCCCATCGCTTCTCCACGGCTGATTTTCTCGCCGCCTGTCACCAAGCGTTTGAGCGCTACGGCACGGGGGTCATCGACAATCCACCGCGCACTGAATCTATACAAAAACGCTGAGCACTCGACTACTTTCGCTTGGACATGCCAGCCGAATGGCCGGAGAAGTTTCGCGCGCGAAAGATCATCTAAGAATTTTAAGACTTGGCGACCGGACGACTGGCCAATCGTGAGGCGTATATCGCATTTGAAGATCTGCAACAGGGCCGATCGTGGCGGCTGGAGGCCGGGCACATCACCGACTGGCGCACCGGCGCGGCGGGCGCGCTGGGTCTGCAATATCTAGCGGGCGCGGCCATCAAGCGAGTCGCCATTCTGGGAACTGGCCGGATTGCGCGGACCTTGGCCCTATCCTGCGACGTGCTCTTTGATTTGGCGGACATTGTCTGCACGAGTCGCCGGGAGGCAAACCGGACAGCGTTTGCCAAAGCAGTCGAGCCGGACCTGCGAGCGCCCCTGAGGTTGGCAACGTCGCTAGAGGCGTGTATAGCCGGTGCCGACGCCGTGCTGACGGCGGTGCCGACGCCGCAGCCTATTTTGACCTCGGCGGCACTGGCCGAGGTTCCCTATCTCGCGGTCATCGCCGGAGACAGTCGCACGCGCCAGCTCGCGCCGGAAGTGCTCTACGAGCGCACGGTGGTCGTCGATGTGCTCGCCCAAGCCCAGAAATCCGGGGAGTTTCGCTTCGCGGCTGAGCAGATCGCCTTGGCGCGCAATGCCGAGGGCAAGGTGCTGGATATCGGCGATGCCGCCTGCGGGCGACTTGGCACGTCAGCGCCAAGCGCGGTTTATCTGACGGGGATGGGGGCGCAGGACTTGTGCGCGGCGGCCATGGTATGCCGCCTACTCACTTGAACAACCCCGAATACTTAAAGGTCATAATGTAGTCCTGCGAACCTTTCTTCTTGGCTTGGGGGCGGCTGTCGTAAATGTCCCAGCCAAAGCCGAAGAGGAACTGATCCTTGTAAAAGGAAACGGCTACGCCCAGAGAAATGGCCAGCGAGTTGCCGGTCGAAAGGGCTTCGAGGACGTTGCCGATGGCGGTGAAATGAATGCCGGAAATCGACGGGCTATCCACGTTGTGCCAGCCAGCAAAGGCCAACCCAGGCAAGCCAATCAGGCGCTCGGTTTGGCCCGGGACTGCGTTGCCGTCGGCGTCGGTATAATCGCGTCCGGGGCGGATTGTCAAAAAGGAAACCAGTGGCTTGGCCTCAAATTCCCATCTCCAACCCCCGGCTTCCAAAAGCTGCGACACGCTCTGCGGCGGAGCACCCGGGTAGCTATGGGTAGTGATTTTGAGCCGCACGCGGCGATTGTCTTCTTCCGACAACTGCAAGTTGAGATCCTCGGCTAGGACGCGCCCGCCGCTCGACTCGTAGATGGCAACTTTCTGCTTTTGGGCACTGCTTTTGCCTTTGGGGGCGTAATTTTCGTCGAGCCGGGTCCACTCAACTACCATCTCGCGACCGATTAGCGCCTGCCGCAGCGAGTCGGGAATCGCAAAGGCCACATCCACTTTGGTGCCGTCTTTTTGTACCACTGGAGTATTGTCCCAGCCGACGGCCAAAGGCTGGGGCTGCTCGCCGTGCGAGACCAAAACCTCGACAATCTGCGCCAAGTCAATGTCTGCAAGCACCCCTTGTCCCTTGTATTCTAGCGGACGGGCGCGGTCTTTGACGTCGTTGCTGACTAACAAAACGCGCCATCGGCGGTCGCCCAAGGCATCGGGCGTAAAAAAGAGCGTGAGGCGGGCGGACTCGCCCGGGGCCAGCGCGAATTGCGCCGGCGCAACGTGGGCCTCCTTGCTTTGGGGGTGCGCCTCAACTTGCAGCACGGTATCGCCGACATTGGTGGCTACGAAGGTCCTTTCCGCCTGTTCCCCCAAAACCACGTAGCCAAAATCGACGACACCCGCCGGATTCAACTCGATTTCCGCGGCCACGCCGTTGCCCTTGAGCAAGATGTCGAGCGCCATGATATCATTCGCGCCCAAGCCGTCCAAGCGCAAGGTCCCCGAAATCGCTCCACGCGCCGACGGACTGAAGGCCACGTGCAGAGGCAAGGTGCGCTGGCTGTGGGCCGGCAGCAGGAACTTGCTGTCGGCATCGATTGAAGTGTGGACGGTAAATTCGCTACTCGTCGAGCGAAGCTGGTGAATCTCAAAGTCGGCGTTGCCCACATTGGCTATTTCTACTACTCGGCCGCTGCTTTCGCCGACGGCGACTCGACCGAAGTCCACCGTTGTCGGGCTGAGGGCGAAAAACTGGCCTGTGCCCTGCAAGCGCACGGTCTGGCGCTTGGCTTCGGCCTCGACGTAAAGGAAGGCTTGACGAGGACCGGATTCCTTGGGCGAGAAACTCAGCGCCACTGGGGCGCTTGCTTTAGGCTGGACGAGGACCGAGTGCTGTTCAAGACCAAATTCAACGCCCTCGTCCTCAGTCACCGAGACCTCCACCACGCCCGGCTGACCGCCCCTGTTCCACAACAGCAAATGGTCGCGCACAGTCTTGCCGATGGGCACGCTGCCGAAATCAATGTCGCCATTGATAATCTCGATGCGCGGCGGGCTGATCTGACCACGCCCGGCGAGGGGAATGGCCACTTCGGCAGCTTGTGGATCGCTAGTGGACAGACGCAGGACGCCGCTTCGATCCCCTTCGCCCTGCGGCACAAACGCCGCACTCAGGTCGAGCCGCCCCTCGGGAGCAATGGTCGCTGACGAGTCCCCGACTCCGAGAGTAAATGCTGCGCCCTCAATGGCGACATTTTCAACGTACAGTTCGGCTTGGCCCTGATTGAGGACGGTCACGCGGCGCGTTAGGCGCTGGCCCACTTCGACGGTGCCAAAGTCGAGACCCACTTGCGGAAGGGGCGAAAAGGCTGCTTGCGCTACTGTACCACTGCCCCGTAGGGGAATGGACCAGATCCCAAAATCGGACGCAGCGACAAACTCCGTCGCGACCGACCCCGCGCGCGTCGGGGTGAACGCAATGTCGATCCGCGTCTCATCGCCGGGAGCGGGCCAAGGGCCAACGTCGCCCGTAACGCTAAAGGGGCCATCCTGTAGGTCGGCAACGCCCATCCGCCCGGCCACCACGGGCACGGCACCGGTATTTTTGACAATAACGCTCGCCGTCGCCACTTGCCCGACGGGCACTGCGCCAAAATCCAGTCCTTCGGTCGGCAAAAGTGCTAGGGTCGGAACGACGGCTACCGCTTGCAGCGGCACGGCCAAGCGCTCGTCTTTGAACAAGGCAGCTACCTGCAACGTCAGTTCGCCTGCATACTCTCCGGCCGCCGTGGTACTGAAGCGCACTTCGACGCTGCCGCTGCTCTTGCCGTCCAAGCGCAGCGTATCCGGTGCAGCGCCAAAACCGGCACCGCTAATGCCGACGATCACTTCAAGCGCGTCGTCTTGCAGATTTTCGACGGAAACGGACGCTCGCGCCTCCGCGCCAACGCCGACTACACCTAAATCGAGCGTATTCGGGTCAACGGCGAGGGATTGGGCGAACAGAATCGCTGGCAGAAGCAGGAGGGCGAGCAGAAGCAAAAAAGAAGAGCGACCAACCCGCCAGAATACCGAATACAATGTTTGTCGAAGTTCCACGTCGTAGAGGAGTGGAAAACTTCCTCTGAGGTATTCTTCACGCCGATTCAGGTCGCTCTCTGTTAGCCGAAACATACGCTTAAATAACCTACCGTGTCAAGCGGAGAGAATCTGCTCCAGTCCCCCGACGAGCCGATCCATGCCCTCGGCCACATCCTCTTGGCGCAAGGCACCGTAAGCAACGCGCAAATAGCAGTCCGCGCTCAATCCGAAAGCATTGCCGGGGATGACGGCGACTTTGTGTTCCCGCACCAAGCGAGCGACCACGTCCATGGCGTCGAGGTCAGTTTGCAGACGCGCTAATAAATAAAAGGCTCCTTCAGCAGCCGGCACCTGCACCCGCTCGCCGAGCGCACCGAGCCGCGCTAGGCAAAGCCGACGCACCGCATCCATATCCGCTAGATGGTTCTTGCAGTAGGCCGCTCCGGCCGCGAGGGCACCAAGCGCGGCGCGTTGCGAAATAACCGGCGGGCAGATGAGCACAGTGTCTTGGATTTTTTCCAGTGCACCCAGCAGGTGTCGCGGAGCCACGAGATAGCCGACCCGCCAACTGGCGAGACCGTATGCCTTGGAAAAGGAAAATAGCGAGATGGTGTGCTCGGCGCTTGCGGGCAGTGAGCCGGGCGAAAAATGCTGCGCTGCGCCATAAGTAAAGTACTCGTACGCCTCGTCAGCAAAGTGGTAGAGACCCCGCTCGCGGCAAAGCCGATTGACTGCCGCCAAGTCTGCGGGCCGATAGACCGCGCCCGTTGGGTTGTTGGGCGAGATCGTAACAATGGCGCGAGTGCGCGCTGTGATCGCGGCCTCAATCGCGTCGAGATCGAGCTGATAGGCCTCGTCCGTAGCCACGAGTACGGCCCGGCAATTGGCCATGCCTACGGCCATTTCGTGGTTAAAGTAAAAGGGCGACATCACGACGATCTCATCGCCTGGGTCGGCAACGGCGAGCAAGGCGTGGTAAAAGCCCATGTTGGAGCCAGCCGTAACCATCAAGAGTTGGTTGTCGCCTACCTCGATCTGATTTTCGCACGCGAGTTTCTGGCACAACTCTTCCCTGAGTTCGGGCAGGCCGCGGGCGACTTGATAGTGGTGCTCGGCAATCGCGCCGCCGAAGCGGGCAACCGCCTGCATGGCCTGCGGCGGCGGCGGATAGTGCACCACGCCCTGGCCGAGGGAAATGGTGCCCGGGTTGTCGCGGATGAGGGCGGCCACGTGCGGGATCACCGGGCTTTGCACTGCCTGCATGCGCTTGGAGTCGATCATGAGTTGTTGGATTTTCGATTTATGGCAGAAGCTCAATGGCGACATCGCCGTCTTCTATAACATCTACTATCAGGCGATTTCCATAGAGTAAAGACATACCAACTAAAGGTACACTACCAGATTGCAGAACGAGTATTTCGCGTTCTTGCCCATGCCATAACGTTTTTGCAATACACACGTCCAATACCACTACATTCCCATCTCCGAGCGTTGCGCGGCGATTGCCAGCTAACGGGAGTTCAAGGATTCTACTCAAGTCGCTCGGTAGCGTCAGGTAGCCATTAAATCCTGTATCTATTACTGCCTCAACTTTTTCTCTTTTTTGATTTGATCCAATAACGTCTAATGCGATGACAGCTTCGCGATTGGCTGTAACTGTTCCATTAATCATCGCGTCTTTACCGAGCAATTTCTGCTAATTCTATAGGCGGTTGGAAATCCGATCCGAACGCCATAAATGACGGCGTTGGGACGCTTGACCAGCAGGCGTTTCGTAGCTACCAGATCGTCGTCGTCGATTTCGTATTCACCTGTTTCGATGTCGATAACTAAGAACCTGCCTTTATGCTTAAGTTCAACTTTGTCGCGTATCTGTCGGTCGTAAATGCCTTCGCCTCGTGACTCGACTTCGCTGGGAGTATAATTGATATACGGCACGATAATTCCTCCTCACTCTTCTATGCCTATTCTATGCACTCTCTATAATGAGAGGCACCTTTCCTCTGCTCATGGCGACAACCGTTCAACGCCTCAGGTACAAAATCGTTGCTCGCGCCTCCTACCGCAACGCTTCCTGCAACAACTTGAACAGACGATCTATCTCGGCGCGCGTTTCCGCATCGAGCGCAAAGCTCAGGGGGCCGCGGTGGACTTGATTGGGAAAGAGGCCGCGCTTGTGCATTAGGTAGCGCTCAACCACGATAAACCCGTCCAAACCCCCTTGAATTTGCAACGTACACAGCGCACAAATCGGGAAATAGATCTGATACGCGCGCGCTTCGTCGCCGGCTGCGAGGGCGCGCCACAGGGCCACCGTGCCGTCGAGCAACTCGACGCCGGGAATGGTTCCGCGAATGCCGCGGCGAAAGGAGTCGATCAGCAGCAAGCCGCCGCTGCCTTCAAATATACCGGCCCGGCCCTCGGTGTGGTCGCGCAGGGCCGAGATGCAAGGCCCCAAGGGAGTGGCCTCGGGTTTGAACAGGACGCGGTCGCCGTAGTCGCCAAAGAGCGACGCTTGAAATTCAATGCTCATGGGGTTGCCGACATACGAGCTGGCGTCTTGGATCATGACTGGGATGGAGACTTCGGCGAGCAGAGCGGTAAAATAGGCGCGCAACTCGCTCTCGCCCAAGGCGCGAGAAATCGGCGGAATGGCCATGACGGCCGCGGCACCGCCGTCTTCAGCAGCGCGGGCGTAGAGCCGGGCCTGGGCCGTGCCCTCGGCCCCAACGCCGATGATGACCGGACCGCGCCCGCGGGCGAACTCCACGAGCCGGGCCGGAAGCGCCAGCCGCTCTTCAGCCGTCAGGCGCAACAGGTCGGATACCAAGGCGAGGCAAAACCCGTGCGCCCCCGTCTCAAAAAGATAATCGACTTCGCTTTCCAATACGGCGTGGTCAATGGCTTGGTCGTCGGTGTACGGCATGTGGACGACCGGCAAGACGTCTTTGATTTCGTAGCTCATATAGCAATCCTACATGACTTGAACGATTCGATATACGGATCGTCTTGAAAATACTAGTCTGCGTCTATCTGCGTCCATCTGCGGATCATCGAATGATTGAGGACGGCTATAGTCG
This sequence comes from Candidatus Latescibacterota bacterium, assembly GCA_022820705.1. Classification (GTDB taxonomy): domain Bacteria; phylum Latescibacterota; class UBA2968; order UBA8231; family UBA8231. Next base: position 10,518 of record JAJEEZ010000430.1, read on the forward strand.
TTGGCTTTGGCGCACGCGGCGCAGGATGGCAAAAAGTTGTTCGACGATCTCGTCATTGGCCGCCGCCAAGAAGTGCCCGAATTTGCGGCGCTGAGTATAAGTCGGGCGGCGACGTTGTCCAATGTAGCAGCGCGCTCCGGCTTCTTCAGCAATCAGCGACGGCGGGCCGACGTCATAGACCTCAACTTGGCGCGTCAGGTACGCACACAGCGCGCCCTCGGCGATCTCCGTCAGGACCAACGCCGCACCAATGGGACTTTCGCGCGGGTCCAGCGCGGGGCGGGCGAGGGCCTGATAGGAACGAGCCTTGGAGGAAATGAAGGCTTTGTTCGTGCGCGGTTCGCTGGGTAGCTGCAAGCGGCGGGGACGACCATTGCCAACACGCACAAAAGCTCCCTCGCCCTTGATGGCCGTAAAAATTTTGTCCTCTGAAGGCCGCGCGATAATCGCGGCCAGCATCTGGCCATCGCAAGCCAAGCCGATGACAATGTGATAGGGCGCGTCGCCCCGCTTGAAGTGCAAGGTGCCGTCGATGGGATCGAGGATGACCGCGTAGGGCGAGGTGTTGCCGACAAAGCGCTTTTTGAGCGGCGTGCGCTCTTCGGCGATGCAGCGCACAAACGGGAAGTGCTGGAGCATGGCTGCGAGGAGGATATCCTGCACGGCCGCGTCGAGCACCGTGAAGGCCGTGGAGGCGTCCTGCGCCTTGCTGCCGGTGAGGCTCTTGTCTGCGGCCTTGCCAATGTCGGCGACTTGGCCGTAGAAAATCAGCGAGGCGTGAGCGCACTGGCCGACGACCGGCAGCAGCGCGTCGATAAAGTCGTCGGGGTCGATGTTTTCGGCCATGATCCTAATCAATAAAAGCGCCCGGCTCCCACGAGGAACCGGGCGCTAATACTCAGAGCACTGTCCCTCAGCCAGCCGCTTCCTCTAGCTGATGCTCCTGCAAGGCGGCGACGACCCGGTCTGGACTCATGGGCAACTCGCCCAAGCGGCAACCTATGGCATTGTAGATGGCGTTGGCAATGGCGGCCATCGGCGGCACCAAGGGCACTTCGCCGACGCCGCGAATCCCATGCGGGCTGGCCGGGTTGGGCACTTCGACCAAAATCGTCTCGATCAAGGGAATGTCAAAGGTGGTCGGCATCCGATAGTCGAGGAAGGTCGGGTTGGCCATCTGGCCATCGTCTGTGTAGAAGTAGCCCTCCGTAAGCGCCCAACCAATGCCCTGCACGGCCCCACCCTGGATCTGGCCCTCGACGTACGAGGGATGAATGGCCTTGCCCACGTCTTGCACCGCGGTGTAGCGCAAAATCTCGACCTTGCCGGTGTCTGGATCAACCTCCACATCGACGATATGCACGGCAAAGGCATTGCCCGGGCCGCCGGCGTTGATCGTGCCCTTGCCGGTGATCGGGCCGCCAGTGCTGCCCTGGTTGGCGGCGACCTCCGCAAAGGTGAGCCGCTGAGCGGGATCGGATTTGCAGACAAAGCTGCCGTCTTGGAACTCGATGTCGTCCTCGGCGACCTCTAGCTGCCGCGCCGCGCGCCGGCACATCTCGGCTTTGACGTCTTCAGCCGCGTTGTAGCAGGCGTGCCCCGTGGCATAGCACACGCGGCTGCCGCCGGTGCCGCCGGTGAAGCCAATCGAGCTGGTGTCCGGGATTGAGGGATTGATGTCCTCGGCCTTCAGCCCCAAGGTCTCGGCGACGATCATGGCCATGGCGGCCCGGCTGCCGCCAATGTCAACCGAGCCTTCGGTGAGGTTGATCGTGCCGTTGTCGTTGACGGCAATGGCGGCTGAAGACATGCCGCCGCCGTTGAACCAAAAGCCACCGGCTACGCCGCGCCCCCGATAAGGGCCTTCGAGCTTGCTGTGGTAGTGCTCCGAATCCTTGGCAGCTTGCACGGTTTCCTCGCAGCCGATCTTCCTGTACACCGTGCCGTCGGCGCGGCGCGTCCCCTCTTTAGCGGAGTTCTGCAACCGCATCGCCAGCGGGTCCATGCCAATCTTCTCGGCCAGCTCGTCGATGACGCTCTCCGAGGCAAAGGCCGCGTTGGGTGCCCCAGGCGCGCGGTAGGCCGAAGACTTGGGCTTGTTTACTACCACATCGTACGCGTCAATGGTAACATTGGCGATGTAATAAGGCGCGAGGACACACTGCGCTCCCGCCCCCACGGCCGAGCCGGGATAAGCCCCAGCCTCGTACGCCATGTAGCAGTGAGCCGCCGTAATGGTGCCGTCG
>JAJEEZ010000385.1:0-8611 GCA_022820705.1 Candidatus Latescibacterota bacterium
GGTGCCTGCGGTTGCGAGGCCAACACGGGCGATGGTGCCGGTATGTTGGTGCAGTTGCCCCACAAGTTTTTTAGTGCCGTCTGCGACTTTGCGTTGCCCGCGCCGGGCGAGTACGGAGTGGGCATGTTGTTTTTGCCGCCCGACCCGGCCCAGCGCCAAATCTGCGAGGAGCGCTTCGCCCGCATCGTCGAAGAAGAGGGCCAGCGCCTGCTTGGCTGGCGGGACGTGCCCACCCACAACGCGGCCTTGGGCCACACCGCCAAGCTGCGCGAGCCGTTTCAGCGCCAAGTCTTTATCGGTCGCGGCGAGGTGCAAGGCGACGACTCGCTGGCCTTTGAGCGCAAGCTCTACGTCATCTGCAAGCGCGCTGAAAACGCGATTCGCTACAGCGGTGAAATCGCCGATGGCGACTTCTTCTACCCGGCTAGTCTCTCTTCGCGCACCATCGTCTATAAGGGCATGCTGATCTCCGACCAAGTCGTGGATTACTTTTCCGACTTGAGCGACGAGCGCTTTGAGGCGGCCATTGCGTTAGTGCATTCGCGTTTTAGCACCAACACCTTTCCGAGCTGGGAGCGGGCGCATCCCTACCGCTACGTCATCCACAACGGCGAGATAAACACCGTGCGCGGCAACGGCAACTGGATGCGCGCGCGCGAGGGCATGTTGGCGTCCGAGTACTTCGGCGATGACATCGACAAGCTCTTCCCCATCATCCACGAAGACGGCTCTGACTCGGCCAAATTCGACAATGCGCTCGAACTGCTGACCTTGGGGGGGCGCTCCTTGGCGCACGGGGTGATGATGATGATTCCCGAGCCGTGGGAAAACCACGAAACCATGAGCGCGGAGAAGCTGGCCTTTTACGAGTACCATAGCTGTCTGATGGAGCCGTGGGACGGGCCGGCCTCGGTGGCTTTTACCGACGGTGTCGTCGTCGGCGGTATGCTCGACCGCAACGGCTTTAGGCCCTCGCGCTACTACATTGCCAAAGACGATACCTTGGTGCTCTCCTCGGAAACGGGCGTGCTGAGTATTCCGCCGGAAGACGTGGTTTTCAAAGGTCGGCTGCAACCGGGCCGAATGCTCTTGATCGATACGGCGGAGGGCCGGATCATCAGCGACGAGGAGATCAAGCACCAGATCGCCACGGAGCATCCCTATCAGGCTTGGCTCGACGCGAATCTAGTTGCGCTTGAGGACCTGCCCGAAACGGAAGGCGCGCCCCTGTTGGACAGTCACGAGGAAGTGCTCCACTGGCAGCAGGCTTTTGGCTATACGTTTGAGGATCTGCGCGTCTTCCTCAAGCCGATGGTCCAGGTGCTCAAGGATCCGGTCGGCTCTATGGGCAATGACGCGGCGCTGGCGGCGCTGTCGGAGCGGCCGCAGCTTCTCTACAACTACTTCAAGCAGCACTTCGCCCAGGTTACCAATCCTCCGCTCGACCCGTTGCGCGAGGAATTGATTACCTCAGCCGAGACCAAGATCGGCCCCGAGCGCAATTTGCTGGAGCCCGAGCCGGCGAGCTGCCGCCAGATCACCTTGCAGCGGCCGATTCTCAAAAACGACGAGCTGGAAAAGCTCCGGCAGGTCGATTTCTCTGGCCACAAGGCGGAGACGATTCCGATCCTGTTCAAACGCGAGGATGGCGAAGCCGGCCTCGCCAAGGCCATGGACGCGTTGTGTGCTAGAGTTGATGCAGCTATCGCCGAGGGGTGCAACCTGATTATCCTCTCAGACCGGGAAGCAGATGCCGACAACGTGCCGATCCCGGCGCTGTTGGCCGTGTCCGGAGTGCATCACCACTTGGTGCGGCTGGAGACTCGCACTCGCGTCGGCTTGGCGCTCGAATCGGGCGAGCCACGCGAGGTGCATCACTTCTGCCTGCTGTTGGGCTACGGTGCGCAGGCGATCAACCCCTACATGGCGTTTGAGAGCCTCAACGACATGATCCGCGAAAACATGCTCGAAGGCTATACCTACGAAGAGGCCGAGGAGCGCTACATCTACGCGGCGATCAAGGGCACGGTCAAGGTGATGGCCAAGATGGGCATTTCGACGATCAAGTCGTATCGGGGAGCGCAGATTTTCGAGACCGTGGGGCTAAACCAAGAAGTGGTAGATCAGTACTTCACTTGGACCACGACCCAAGTGAAGGGCATGGGCATTGAGGATATTGCCCGCGAGGCCCTAGCGCGCCACAAGGCGGCCTTCCCCCAGATCCCGACTAATGGCCGCACTCTCGACGTGGGTGGGCACTATCAATGGCGCAAGGGCGGCGAGCATCACCTCTTTAATCCCAAGACGATCCACCTGCTGCAGCGGGCGTCGCGCTCCAACGACTACGAAGTGTACAAGCAGTACGCCGAGTTGATCAACGACCAGTCCGAGCGCTTGGCGACTTTGCGGAGCTTGTTGGAATTCAAAGGTGACGTCGAGCCGGTGCCCATCGAAGAGGTCGAGCCGGTCGAAGAGATCACCCGGCGCTTCAAGAGCGGGGCGATGTCCTACGGCTCGATCAGCAAGGAGGCGCACGAAGACTTAGCCATCGCCATGAACCGCCTCGGCGGCAAGAGCAATACCGGCGAGGGCGGCGAAGACCCGGCCCGCTATGTAATTGAGCCTAACGGCGACTCCAAAAACAGTGCCATCAAACAGGTGGCCTCTGGGCGCTTTGGCGTGACGAGTCACTATTTGACTCAGGCCAAAGAGTTGCAAATCAAGATGGCTCAAGGTGCCAAGCCGGGCGAGGGCGGCGAGTTGCCCGGTCCCAAGGTCTATCCTTGGATTGCCAAAGTGCGCCACTCGACCCCAGGCGTCGAGCTGATCTCGCCGCCGCCGCACCACGACATCTACTCGATTGAGGACTTGGCGCAGCTAATCCACGATCTCAAAAATTCAAATGTCGATGCGCGGATCAACGTCAAGCTGGTCTCCGAGTTCGGGGTCGGCACCGTCGCCGCGGGGGTGGCCAAGGGCCACTCGGATGTGGTGCTGATTTCGGGCCACGACGGCGGCACCGGAGCCTCGCCGCAGACCTCGATCAAGCACGCTGGCCTGCCTTGGGAGTTAGGGCTGGCCGAGACGCACCAGACGCTGGTGCTCAACGACCTGCGCAGCCGCATCGTCGTCGAGACCGACGGCCAGCTCAAGACCGGGCGCGACGTGGTCGTCGCCGCGTTGTTAGGTGCCGAGGAATTCGGTTTCGCCACTACGGCGCTGGTGGCGATGGGTTGCATTATGATGCGGGTTTGCCATCTCGACACCTGTCCGGTGGGCGTGGCGACCCAAAACCCGGAGTTGCGCGACAAATTCACCGGCAGCCCCGATCACGTGGTCAACTTCCTGCGCTTTGTCGCCGAGGACATGCGCGAAATCATGGCTGCGCTCGGTTTCCGCACCGTCAATGAGATGATTGGCCGCACCGACCGACTCGAGCCTAAGAAGGCCATTGCGTTGTGGAAGACGGCCGGCATCGATCTGACGCCGATCTTGCACCAGCCCGAGGTCGGCCCCGAAGTTGGGCGCTACTGCCAGATCCCGCAGGATCACGGGCTAGACGAGGCGCTCGACAATACCACCTTGCTGGAGCTGTGCAAACCGGCCCTTGAAAACGGAGAGCCGGTCGAGGAGGCGTTGCCGATTGAGAATACCAACCGAGTCGTGGGCACCATCCTCGGCAGCGAGGTGACGCGGCGCTACGGTCCCGAGGGCCTGCCCGAGGACACCATTCGCCTCAAGTTTACAGGTGCCGCTGGCCAGAGCTTTGCCGCCTTCACCCCTAAGGGCCTGACTATGGAAGTCGAAGGCGACGCCAACGACTACTTCGGCAAGGGGCTGTCGGGTGCCAAGCTGGCGCTCTATCCGCCCAAAGGCTCTACCTTAGTGCCGTGGGAGAACATCATTTGCGGCAACGTCGCTTTCTATGGTGCCACCTCCGGCGAGGCGTATATCCACGGTATTGCTGGCGAGCGTTTCTGCGTGCGCAACAGCGGGGTCCACGCCGTAGTAGAGGGCGTCGGCGACCACGGCTGCGAGTACATGACCGGCGGGCGGGTCGTGGTGCTGGGCCGCACGGGCCGCAATTTTGGCGCTGGGATGTCGGGCGGCGTTGCCTACGTGCTCGATGAAGAGGACGACTTTGCGATCCGCTTCAACGACGAAATGGCCGATATGGGGCCGGTAGAGGACGCCGAGGACATCGCCGAGCTACGGACCATGGTCGAGCGCCACGTACAGCACACCAACAGCGCATTGGGCCAGCGGGTCTTGGACCAATGGGACGCGGTACTGCCCCGGTTCGTCAAGGTCATGCCGCGCGACTACCGCAAGATGCTCAACGCCTTCAAGCGCGTTGAGGAACGGGGACTGACCGGCGACGAGGCCGCGTTGGTCGCCTTCCGCGAGGCCATGGCCGAAGCATCTTGATAAGGGTACTGAAGAGGAAAAAAATTAATGGGTAAACCCACTGGATTCATCGAATTTGCACGCGAGTTGCCGCAAGACCGCGACCCGTTAGAGCGCGTTGCGGACTGGGACGAGTTCCACGAGCACTTTCCCGACGAGCGTCTGAGCGATCAGGGTGCGCGCTGCATGGACTGCGGCATCCCCTTTTGCCATTTAGGCGACGTCGTTAGTCAGGGCGACAAAGGCTCTGGCTGCCCGATCAACAACCTGATCCCCGAATGGAACGACTTGGTCTATCGCGGATTGTGGCAGGAAGCGCTGGAACGGCTGCACAAGACTAACAACTTCCCGGAGTTTACTGGCCGGGTCTGCCCGGCACCCTGCGAAGGGGCCTGCGTGGTGGGGATCAACGCCCCGCCGGTGACGATCAAGAGCGTCGAGTGCGCGATTGTCGATAAGGGCTTTGAGATGGGTTGGGTTGTGCCCGAGCCGCCCGATAAGCGCACCGGCAAGAAGGTCGCCGTCGTCGGTTCAGGCCCCGCGGGCTTGGCCTGTGCCGCCCAGCTCAATCGCGCCGGCCACTGGGTGACCGTGTACGAGCGGGCCGATCGCATCGGCGGCCTGCTGATGTACGGGATACCCAACATGAAGCTCGACAAGAAAAGAGTGGTCCAGCGGCGGATCGACCTCATGGAGGCTGAGGGCGTCAAGTTCGTCACTCGCACTGAGATCGGCGTGGATCTTCCGGCGACGCAGCTAGTGGAAGAAAACGACGCGCTGGTGCTCTGCGGCGGGGCCACCAAGCCCAACGATTTGCCGATTGAGGGACGGGATCTGCAGGGTATTTACTTTGCGATGAACTTTTTGCACGCCAATACCAAGAGCCTGCTCGACTCCAATCACGCGGACGGCAACTACATCTCGGCCAAGGACAAGCACGTGATCGTCATTGGTGGCGGCGACACCGGCACTGACTGCGTCGGTACGTCGATGCGCCACGAATGCAAGACGCTTTCGCAATTCGAGATCATGCCGCGGCCGCCGGACGAGCGCGCGCCCGACAACCCGTGGCCGCAGTGGCCCAATGTCTATAAGCTCGACTACGGCCAAGAGGAGGCCAAAGCCCGCTTCGGCGACGATCCGCGCACATATCTGATTATGACCCAGCGGTTTGTCGGCGACGACGAGGGCCGCGTCAAGGAGTTACACACGGTCAATATCGAGTGGGACAAGGATGAAAATGGCCGCTTCACGCCCGTGCCGATCGAGGGCACTGAGAAGGTCTGGCCGGCCGACTTGGTACTGTTGGCGATGGGGTTTCGCGGGCCAGAGGACGCGATGATCGAACAGCTAGGCATCGAGCGCGATGAGCGTTCCAACGCCCGCGCCGAGCACGAGAAATACGCCACCAGCGTCGAAGGCGTTTTTGCGGCTGGCGACATGCGGCGCGGCCAGAGCTTGGTCGTGTGGGCGATCAACGAGGGCAGGGGTGCGGCCCGCGAGGTGGACCGCTATCTGATGGGCAGCACGCAGCTACCCTGAGCGGCGGCTGGTTGGACGAAAAAGGGGGACCTCTTTGAGAGGTTCCCCTTTTTTTGTCTGAGGCGATGGCAACCTCGAGCGAGGATCAGCGCCAAGTGCAATGGGCGCTTCACCTACATAATCCCCGAGTGCATCAGCGTTTTGAAGGTTATGGCGCAGCCGACGACGATGATGACCACTGCACTCGCAATGGGCAGCCGCTGAATCCAGCGGCCGTCGCCCGAAAAGCGCTCCACGAGCGGGCGCGCCTTAACGATGAGCACGCCGATGGCGATGAGGACTGCGGCTAGCCCGACGCTGAAAGTCACCAGAAGCAGCAAACCAAAGGCAATGCGATGCAAGGCCACTGCTAGCAACAAGATCACCAAGGCCCCTGTACAAGGGACGATACCGCCGGAAATTCCCAGCGTTAGCAAACTGCCGAGGGTCACTTTGTTAGGTATTTCATGACTATGGCCGTGGCCGTGATGATGTTCCCCATGAGGGTGATTGTGGTGGCCGTGGTGCTCTTCTTCATGGGTATGGCCATGTCCGTGGTGATGTTCCTCTTTGTGGTTATGGGTGTGTCCGTGATGATGCTCTCCATGGGCGTGGCTGTGGACGTGCTCGTGGAGATGCTCTTCTTCATGGGAATGTTCGTGGAGATGCTCGTGGAGGTGCTCTTCTTCGTGGGTGTGTCCGTGGAGATACTCTCCATGGGCGTGGCTGTGGCCGTGTTCGTGGAGATGCTCTTCTTCATGGGAATGTTCGTGATGATGCTCTCCATGAGCGTGGCTGGGAACAAGGCCGCGGCCTCTGAGATGATTGACCAAAAGCCATGTGCCTAGCCCCATGATCAGGAGACCGGACGCCGTGCCGAGCCAGGGGAAGATTTGTTCCGGCAGGATGTACTGGGAGGCAAAGAGCGCTACTAGGCCCAACAAAATGACGCTGGAAGTATGCGTGAGGGCGACCACTCCGCCGAGAAAAAGGGCATTGCCCACGGTGCCGCGCGCGCCGACGAGATAGGCGGCGACGATGGTCTTGCCGTGTCCCGGCTCTAGTCCGTGGGCCGCGCCGAGGAAGAGGGCTAGGGCCAACGCCCCCACGATCAGACCTAAGCTCAGCTCTTCAGAGCGCAACATATCGCTGAGGGCATCCGTTTCCCCCTCAGCAGCTACCGTCCCGACGGGCAGCCGTCCCAATTCGCCGATCTCATCCCCCCAAGCCGAGGCTGCAATCGCCATCGCTATTAGTGCTAGTAGTATTCGCTGCATCGCTCGTTCTATGGACATGGTTTTTCTCCACAGTAGTAGTTACAGCACTTCCTGCACAGGTCTTACCCGGGGTTCTGGCAGTGGAAGACCCTTAGACTCAAAATAGTGAATAACGTCTGCTATGACTTCACACAACTCCTCGTAAACCTGCAGCGGATCGTCACCGTGAATGCCCGTGATCAAATCCGGACATTGGCCGATATATACTTGGTCTTCTTCACTCCACTCAACCCATTTGTGATATCTATCAATGGCTTTCATTTTCAACTTCCTTCATTGCGCCTTGAACTTGCTTTTCTTGATACGGTTTTGCGTCATTCCCAAGATTTCCGCTGAGTGTAACGACGCCGTGATATCGGTCATGGGCAAATTTTCTATGCGATCCTTTGCCTCCACCAGAAATTTCGTAAAATCCCGCTTTTCTTAAGTCCTGAATTAATTCTCTGATTTTCTTGGGCATGACCCCATGACCCGGCGGGTGATTTTGGCGCAGAGAATATCTTGAGGTATTTGGAGTCGTGGTTGTACAAGGTTAGAGGAGATAGTGGATAGGACCGAATAAATGGCGTTTCTGATGGTGGGTCAAGCGGCGCTCGATCCCTTTCGTTGACATCATTCTCTGAGAAATATACTCTTCCTTCCATGACAATTGCGGTCCGACCCTACCTCCCGGACGATCTGTCCGCCATCTGCGACCTTTACAACGCATTGCTCGTCGGTCGCGTTCCTCACTGCTGGCCGGTGGCACCATCCTCTCTGGACGAAACGCTGCAGGCAGGTGAAATCGAGCGCGAGGAAACGCAGCTTCTCGAGCAGGCGGTCCTCGTGGCAGGCTCAGGTGGCGACGGATTCGTCCACGTCGGTCGCCAGGCGACGAACAAGTGGCAGAAGGACGAGATCGGCGCGATTCGCTTCTTAGCCTACCGCCGCGGCGAGCGCGCCGTGGGCGATGCGCTGTTGGCCGCGGCCGAATGTTGGATGCGCGAACGGGATCTGCGGCGCAGCGTCGTCATGCCGCAACCTTGGCGTTACCCGTTTTACGCCTTTCCCCACGCCTACTTGTCTGATCACCTCGACCACGTGCAGGCCCTAGTGCGCTTCCGCGGCTATACTAAGACCGGCGGCGAGGTGTTTCTCGACTGGTTGGACATGCAGCCAAAGCCGGCTAGCGATGCTAGCGGCCTCGACTACGAGCTTTGCGTCGAGGATCGCCCGGGGGCCGGTTCCCGCCCGGGATTGCGGGTCCGAGCCATTCAGGACGGCGACGGCATCGGCGCGTGCGAGTTGGTCAGCGGTGCCGAATCCTCCGCTGCCGACGAGGCCCACGACTTCGCGTTCTGCGACTGGCTCGGCGTGAACGAGAAGCACCAGGGCCGCGGCCTCGGGCGCTTCCTGCTGGCACATGC
>JAJEEZ010000318.1:0-4684 GCA_022820705.1 Candidatus Latescibacterota bacterium
GCTAAGATGCGGGCGGTAATGGAGCAGATTATGAGCGGCCAAGCTACAGACGCCCAAATCGGCGCGTTTCTCGTCGCTCTGCGGATCAAGGGCGAGACTATCGACGAGATCGCTGGCGGTGCCGAAGTCATGCGCGAGAAAGCTACGCCGATAGTGACGGTGCGCCCCGATCTCATCGATACCTGCGGCACTGGCGGCGATGATTCGGGGACCTTCAATATCTCTACGACGGTAGCCTTTGTCGCTTGTGGTGCCGGTTTAGCCGTGGCCAAGCACGGCACCCGCTCAATATCGAGCCAGTGCGGCTCGTCGGACGTGCTGACCGCATTAGGGGTCAATGTCGAAGCTGCGCCGGAAAAGGTCGGCGAGTGCATCGACGAAGTCGGCATTGGCTTCCTCTTTGCGATAGCCTTGCACGGGGCGATGAAACACGCTATTGGCCCGCGCAGGGAGTTAGCGACCCGCACGGTTTTTAACATCTTGGGGCCGCTGACTAATCCGGCCGGGGCCAAGAGGCAATTGCTCGGCGTGTTCGACGGCGCGTTGACCGAGGCGCTCGCCGTGGTGCTGCGCGAGTTGGGATCGGAGCGGGCCCTAGTGGTCCACGGCTCGGACGGACTGGACGAAATTACGCTGACGGGGCCGACGCAGGTCAGCGAGCTTAGAGACGGGCAGGTCAGTACGCGTCAGATTCATCCGGGGGATTTTGGCTTGCAGACAGTCCCAGCCGAGGCGCTCAAAGGCGGCGACGCGGACCAAAATGCGCGCATCCTACGCGGGGTACTCGATGGCGAGGAAGGGCCGCAGCGCGACGTGGTGCTGCTCAACGCGGCGGCGGCGATGGTCGTTGGCGGGCTGGCTGAGGATATAACCGCTGGCCTCGAAGTGGCCCGGGAGTCCATTGACTCGGGCAAGGCGCGCCAAGCTCTGGACCGGCTGGTTGAGGTAAGCAACTCCTAGGTACATCATCGCTCACAATCAGCCGGTGCGAAAGTGCCCGGCCCAGTTAAAGGAGAAGTGATTATGACCGAGTTAAGTCCCGACGCGCTGACCGGAACCGTGCAGCAGATGGACAAGCGGCTCGACAGCATCGAGAGACGCCTTGACGGTATCGAGACCCGACAGCGCGAGGACACCAACGCCGTCAACCAGCGCATCGATACGTTGACGCGCTGGGTTGTCGGCATCCAGCTAAGCACCTTTATCGCGCTGGTAGGCTTGCTGGTAACGATCCTGTTGAAGCTGCCCTAGCCACGAACCAAATGGCAGATATCCTAAGCGAAATAGCCGCGTACAAGCGCGAGTTTGTCGCCGATCGCAAGCGCCAGCGCAGTTTGGCCGATGTGCGGTCGCAGGCTCGCGACACATCCACGCCGGACGATTTCCAAGGTGCGCTAGCTGCGGACGGGATTGCGCTGATCGCCGAGGTAAAAAAAGCCTCGCCGTCCAAGGGCGTCATCCGCGCTGACTTCGACCCGGAGTGGATCGCCGATGCGTATGCCGCTCATGGTGCGCGCTGTCTTTCGGTATTGACGGACGAGGCGTATTTTCAAGGGTGCGATGCTTATGTGCAGATGGCTAAGGCGGTCGCGGGCTTGCCGGTGTTGCGCAAGGATTTTACCATCGACGAATACCAGCTCTACGAAGCCCGCGTCATCGGTGCCGACGCCATTTTGCTGATCGTGGCGCTGATGGACTCCAGCCAGCTCGACGACTACCTCGGCTTAGCTACCGAGTTGGAATTAGACGCGCTAGTCGAAATCCACGATGGAGCGGAACTGGCGCGGGCCAAAGCGGCCGGTGCCCGGCTCATCGGCGTCAACAACCGCGATCTGCGGACCTTTGAGACCACCTTGGATACTACCTTCGCGCTTGTGGATCAGATGCCGGAGGGAGCTGTCGTCGTCAGCGAGAGCGGCATTGAGGACCGCGGCGATGTCGAGCGGCTCGCCGATGCCGGTGTCGATGCGATCTTGGTCGGCGAATCCCTGATGCGCGAAGACGATATCGGGGCTAAAGTGAGGGAGCTGTTAGGCGAGTGAAAAAGCGAGTATTTTCGGGCATTCAGCCTTCGGGCCACATCCACATCGGCAACTATATCGGGGCCGTCCGCAATTGGCTGGTCAACCTAGAGGAGCGCGACAACATCTTTTGCGTGGTCGATCAGCACGCGATCACCGTGCCGTACGACCCGGAGGCTTTGCATAGCGGTACGCGCGAGGCTGTGGCTTTGTACATTGCCTGCGGCCTCGATCCGCAAAAGTGCCGTCTCTTCGTGCAGTCGCACATTCCCGAACACACTGAGTTAGCTTGGCTTTTTACTTGTATCACGCCGATGGGTTGGCTGGAGCGGATGACCCAGTTTAAGGATCGGGTGGGTGCGCGGCGCGAGCGCGTTGGCACGGGGCTGTTCGTCTATCCGACGTTGATGGCCGCCGATATCCTGCTCTATCAGGCACACGAGGTGCCCGTCGGCGACGACCAGAAACAGCACGTGGAACTGACGCGCGACATTGCCGAGCGCTTCAATCGCCAATTTGGCGAAGTGTTCACCGTGCCCGAGCCGGTTATTCCCACGGTCGGTGCGCGGATTATGGGGCTGGACGATCCGACCGCGAAAATGTCCAAGTCGGCCGAGGGTCAGTACCACAGCGTCGGTCTGCTCGATGACCCGGATAAGGTGCGCAAGACGATTATGCGGGCGGTGACCGATTCGCAGCAGGGGATTGTTTTCGATCCGAGCCGTCCTGGACTGTTCAATCTGCTGACGATCTACCAGGCGTTGACTGGTCAGGGGAACGACGAGATTGAGACGCATTTTGCTGGCAAGGGGTACGGCGACTTGAAAAAGGAATTGGTCGAAGTGGTCATCGCCGAGATCGAGCCGATTCAGGCCCGCTATCGGGAGTTGACGGAGGATCCTGCATACATTGACGAGGTGCTCAGGAATGGCGTGGAGCAGTTGCGTCCAATCGTTGACGCAACCATGGACGCGGTCCGCCGGGCTATGGGGCATCGGTAAGGGAGTAACTATGGAGCTAAGTGACTGGCGCGAACGCATTGATGGTATCGACCGGCAACTGATTGATCTACTCAACGAGCACATGCAGTGCGCACACGAGATCGGGCGGATTAAAAAGGCCGCGGGAAAACCAATACGCGATCCCGAGCGCGAGCGCGATGTGATCGCCAAGACCAAAGCCTACAATCAAGGACTTCAAGGGCCGATGAAGGACGAGGCCCTAGAAGACCTCTATCGGCTGCTCATCGAACTAACCACCTACTTCGAATGCGAGGAGAGCTAGCCTTCTTCCGGCGGGCAGTCATCGTCGGCGTGGGCCTGATCGGCGGCTCCATAGGCTTGTCGCTCAAGCGCACTGGCTTTGGCGGGCAGCTTGTGGGCGTCAGCCGCCCTGCGACCATCGCCCGTGCGCTGGAGTTGGGCGTGATCGACGAGGGTTGGGGCTACGACGAGCTGGGGCAGGCGCTCAAAGGGGCCGACTTGGTCTTTATCTGCACGCCGATCAAGCGGATTCTGACGCTGATTGCGGAGGTAGGGCAGCTCGCCGAACCGGGGACACTCGTTACCGATGTGGGGAGCACCAAGCGGCGCATTGTCGCGGCGGCCCAGGACCATTTCAGCGACGAAGTGTACTTTGTCGGTGGCCATCCGATGGCCGGGTCTGAAAAGGCGGGCGTGGCCGCGGCCGATCCGTTCCTCTTCCAGAATGCGATCTACATTTTGGTCCCCGACCAGAAGGTGCCGGCTGACCGCTACCAAGCATTGACTGCGCTCTTGCGGCAGGTCGGGGCGCGGGTGATGGAACTGGACGCTGATTCACACGACCGAGCGGTGGCCGCGATCAGCCACCTGCCGCAGATGATGGCTACCTCGCTGGTGAGTATGGTCGGGCGGCTGAATGCCGAGCGCGATCACTTTCTGCCGTTGGCGGCTGGCGGTTTCCGCGACTTGACGCGGATTGCCTCTAGCCCGTTTGCGCCGGTGTGGGAGGATATCTGCGCGACCAATGCCGACGAGATCCGCGCGATGATCGATCGCTATATTGCCGCGCTCGCGGATGTGAGGGGGCGGCTAGAGGAAGAGGAGCTAAAGGCGGATTTCGATTTTGCCAACGAGATTCGGGGGTCCATTCCGAGGGATTCAAAGGGGTTTATTCACGTGCTACACGAGATCTTGGTGCTAGCCGAGGATCGGCCGGGTGTCATCGCCGAGATCGGGCAGGCACTGGGGGCGCAAGGGGTAAACATCAACGATATTGAGGTGATGAAGGTGCGCGAGGGCGAGGGGGGGACGATACGGCTGGGATTTGACAGTGCGGAGAGCGCGGCGCGTGCGTTGGAAATTTTGGCTAGGCTCGGGTACGTGGCGCGGAGACCCTAGGCTATGGCAGCAACTGTAACCCCAGTCAAGAAAATTGTGGGGCAGGTCTCGGTGCCCGGAGAGCGGGAGCCGGCCGAGTGCACGCTCGTGTTGGCCGCGCTGAGTGAGGGGAATAGTACCGTCCGCCACGTGCCCGTTGCCGCTGACCGGGTGGCCGCTCTGTTGCGCGAGTTAGGTGTTGACATTACCAAACGCGCAGGCGCTCGTGTAGTTCGCGTCGTTGGGATGCGGCGGTTTAAGTAGGCAGCGAAACCGCTCGACTTAGAGGGGTTGGGGGATACT
>JAJEEZ010000596.1:0-2757 GCA_022820705.1 Candidatus Latescibacterota bacterium
CATAGGGCGTGTCGCGGTCTTCGGTGAAGCGGACGATGTGCCAACTAAGGCCAGCGCGCAAAGGAGCGGATATTTCCCCCAAGGGCAGCGTGTTGAAGACCTCGGCCGGAATGTGCAGACTGGGCGCGGCCTCGCGGCCAATAAAGCCCAATTCGCCGCCCTGTTCAGCCGAGCGCTTATCGAGCGAGTGGGCGCGGGCCACCTCGGCAAAGGGCTGGCCGGCGTCGAGCGCGGCCCCGGCCGCTTCGATTTCAGCGCGGGTGTGGACCAAAATTGCGTTGAGCTTGCGCTCGCGGTGGTAGCCCTCCTCGGTAAAGACGCGCCGCACATCCTCTTCGGGCACTTGCACCTGAGCGGTTATGTTGCGCGCCCGATAGAGGGCGATGACGCGCGCATCCACGGCCTCATCGACGGTGCGTTTTACCGATTGCAGCGTGTCCAGCCCGTGGACGAGGGCCTCTTTGAGGATTAGTTGGCGGTCGATGAGCGATTGCACGTATTGCCGCCGCGCTGCGTCGCCGCCTTCGGGATGGCGCAAGCCTGGGGGTAGCTTTTCGACAAAGGACCGCAGGCTCTCTCCTGAGATGGGCACGTCATCGACTCGCGCTACGGGAGCGTTCGTTTCCTGAGAACAGGCCGCGAGGGCGATAGTGATAGCGAGGATGTGTAAAAGTCGCATAGATATTCTTTCCTTCTAATATACAGGTGTTCGGTTGCCGACCATGCCGGTAAAGCCATCCACCACCAGCCACAGGCCGGCGGCGACGAACTGGCCGAGCACGACCCCGACGAAAAAGGGGCGGGTGAGGAGATACGTGCGAGGGCCGCCGTATTTGAGGACGGTGATCTTGATGAGCCAAGCTAAGAAGATCGAAAACCAGATGCTGTTCATTACCCAGCCGGTGCTCACGGCAAAGCCGAGCGGGTGAAAAGGCCACCATACGAAAAAGTGGCGGGCGGTCATCAAGCCGCCCATGATCAGGGCACCAAAACCCGTCCACAGCCATCCGACGAGGCTTGGCCCCGTGGGATTGGCGAGCTTTTTCGCGGCAAAGTCCGAGGGGTATCTGGCAAAGCCCGTGAAGTACTGGGGATGCAGGTTGATCGCGCCGTCGCGGTACGCGAGGTAAAGCATGAACCAGCAGGAGACCACGAGGCTGATAAGTATGGCTGCGACAATGGCCCAAAAGAGCCGACGGCGGGTGCCGCTGATCGCGCTGCCCAAGCGCAGGCTGTTGGCGAGGGGCGCGGTCATAAAGACCAGCAAGTCCCCCGCCCAGACCAAAGAGTAGCCCGTGGCGACCATGCCCTGCGCGCCGAGCGCGGGGACCCCAACGCCGGAGACGACAAAGCCGGCTGGGACCATTTCCGGGGTTACGGTGGGCATGCCCGCCTCGGCGATGACGCGTGCTAGGCCGATGAATATGACCAGCGACGAAAACAGAAAGAAGGGCACGATCCAAGCCGGGATTCCGCTCTTCCACAGCCAGAAGCCCATCGCGCTGACACCGCCGACGAAGAGCCAAAACGCGGCCCGATAGGAGAGGATCTCCGCAGAGTCGTCGATTCGGTCGTCGCCCCACAGGGCCTTGCGCAGGACGTTTTTGAGGTGGGGCCGCGCCGTCCACAGCCCGTAGAACACCAAGACGATGAGCGCACCCATCATCTGATGCCCCATGATCGCGCCCACCGGTCCCGACCCGGTCCAAGGCCCCAGCTCCTCGGGGCTGAAGATGCCGATGTAGCGGAAGATGCTTTCTTGGATCACGTGCAGTAGGTAGAAAAACCACAGGCTGAAGGCGATATTGGAGTTGATAAAGTACGCAAAGCCGAACATCAGGAAGTTGATGCGGATGTTGAGCGAGGCCGTGCGGCTGAACAGTTCGACGCTAGTCTGGAGGGCGAGGGAGGGGACGAAGTTGAAGTAGTGGTGCAGGGCGTTGGTGCTGTTGAACAAGAAGGGCAACAGCAAGCCGCACCACATGATGGGGTTGCGAAAAAAGGGTTTGAGGCTTCTTTGCTTGCCCTCGTCGTCTTGGATCATGGCAAGGGGGACTTGGGCCAGCGGAAAGACGAGTCGCTCGTTGTCGACCCACTGGCGGCGCAAGATGGATATGGCCGCGATAATGGTTGCGTAAAACGCCGCGTAGAATGCAAACCAGCGCCCGAGCGGCTTGAGCCACACGTCATAGGGGATGGCCGAGCCTTTGGTACCCTCGTAAAATGCCTTCACCGCGACCGGATCGTACACCACCATCCAATCGGAGAGAAACGGGTGGACTACGTCGGCCCATTGGTTTTCAGGAGTGGCGTAGTAGAAGGTGCCGGTGATCATCGGCAGCAGCATGCCCACTACGCCGCGCGTGGGGATGGCTGTGGCGACGGCCATCATGGCGAAGATTACTACCAACTCGCCGCGCCGAAAACCCCAGCGTCCCAAGGCGACTTGGACCGTCAGCAGCAGGACGAACAGCAAAAAGAACGCGGCTGGCGTGGCCGAACTCAGCCCGAGGCGCGAGCCTTGGATAACCATGCTGCCGTAGGGAATGCCGATGGCAATGGCCAAGCTCAGCGCGGCACCGACGAGGATGCTCCGGCCCGTAATGGCGGCTGGCGTATTGTCAGGGGAGGGGATGGTGGACATGGCTGATGAATTAGGAATTACGAATTAGAAATTGCGAATTTACTATTAATTCAAGCTATTTCATAAATGTCAGCATCTCGTAAGGGGGAGATGCCCCACGCGGCGGCCCCCAG
>JAJEEZ010000640.1:0-3795 GCA_022820705.1 Candidatus Latescibacterota bacterium
GAACCTTTGCTTGGTTGGGGGGATTTCGCCGCTTGGCCAAGGACTTTGAAATCCTCACCCGCTCCGCAGAAAATATGATTCGGATTGCCATGATTAAAATTACCCTCGCTAAATGTGTCTGAATAACTCAACAGCTTCTTAATTGATTGCGGATCGTCGGGGTCTTGGATGACGACGGCCTGATGCTCCCCGGTGTCTAGACTGTTTACGTCTAGCATCTCCAAGGCGAGATCAATTTTGTTTTCGGATTGGCGGGTGATTCCTATTGCGCGTTCCCCGAAGAGGTGATCGGCTCCTAGTTGCCGCTCGGCATCTAGCGGACGCGGTGTACTGCTGTGGGGTAAGCTGACAAGAGACTGGGCACCCGGTATAGATCCCTGCTTCATGGGAGCTTCTGTAGTGACGGTTGTAGTCAAATGGACGGGATCTGTGCGGATCGGCGTGGGTTGCCTCTTGCGGACCATCGGCTGTTGCTTAGGCTGTGGAATTTTACGCACAGACAACGGCTTAGTTGGACGCGGCTGACGCTTGATGTACTTGACGGTCGGCGGATGAGGCGCGCTCGGCACAGCGCGTCCAAAAGGATCAAACAGCACTAGTGCAGCAAGCAAGACCGCTGACAAAGCCACACTGTACCACAAACTCCGACGCTGGGGACGCAACAAAGCATCGAGGTCGAAGGAGGTCGAAAATGATGCAAATCGCCGGGAGTCTTTCATGGAAGGGGCTCCTTACGGAACTAGGTATCGTTCCACTATCTCTTCGTTGATGGTCACGCCCAACCCCGGTCCCTCCGGCACGTGAACGTAGCCATCGACGACCGAGAATTTTTCGTGTGTCAGGTCGTGGCGCAAGGGTGAGTCGGCCATGCAGTATTCGAAGACCTCGCCGTGGGGGACTGCCGCAAGTCCGTGCAGGGAGGCGGCGATGGTGATGCCGCTTTTGAACGAGTGGTTGACGACCTTGCGGTGCAGGCGGTGGGCGAGGCGACCGACCTCGACCATGGTCGAAAGCCCGCAGCGGCCCGGGTCCGGCTGCACCCAGTCGATGTGGCCATTGACGAGTAGCCGCTCAAAATCCTGATAGCGCGATTCGGCCTCGCCCGTGGCGATGGGCACTGGGCTGCGCTCGCAGAGATGCGCATAGCCTGCGACATCCTCGGGGTGCAAGGGTTCTTCGAGCCAGAATATGTCGTACTCGGCGAACTGCTCGGCGCGCTTGAGGCCGGTTTTCCAGTCCCACACCTGCCCAGCATCCACCAAGATGTCCACATCCGGTCCGGCCCCCTTCCGCGCTTCGCGCACCAAGGCGATGTCGTTTGCCTCGCTCTGTCCCATCGGTCCCCAGCCAAATTTGATGGCCGTGAACCCCTCGTCGGCAAAGCGACGGGCCAATTCGCCGGTCTCTTGCGGCGTGTCGCCGAAGAGGATGGAGCAATACGCGCGGAATTTGGTTTGATAGGGACCTCCGAGCAGCTCGTAGGCCGGGCAATTGCGCGCTTTACCGGCAATGTCCCACAGCGCGAGGTTGACGCCGGCCATAGCGTGCGTACCCACGCCGACGCGACCGTAGTAGTTGACTGCTTCGAGCATGCGGGCACCGCATACGTTGATGGCTAGCGGGTCCAGGCCTTCTAGCGCGTTGGCGAGGCCGTTGCTAATCTGGTGGGAGAGCGGGGCCTCGACGATGGCCTTGACCACGGTGGGAGCCGAATCAACTTCGCCCCAGCCGGTGATGCCAGCGTCGGTTTCTATTTGGATCAGACAGGTGTCCTGCGTGCCGTCGCAGCGAGCGGTGACGTCGGGTAGGCGCAGGTAATGGGCGGATACGCGAGTGATTTTCATAAATTAAAAGTCGAATACGGTTTCGAGGGTCATGATTTTGTGGCGCTGCAAGCGCTGATTGGCGGTGCGTTCGAAGACGAAGCGAGTATCCCAGCGCACGGATGCGCCTTCTTTTATGTTCAGTCCAACGTCAAAGCCGTAGAAGGTGTCTTGGGTCGGCTCAAAGAAGTCGTCCCGGCCGGTGCCATCCTCGTTGGGATTCCGGCCGATGTTGTTCTTGTGAAAATAAGCGTACGTGCGCTTGAGGTGGGGGAAGTACTTGAGCAGTTTGCGCGACAAGGATGCACTGGCGATGAGCTGCTGTTTTGGGTCGCCAGTGCCCGTCAAATACTGATAGGAAACCGAGGCGTACGCGTACGAGCCGAGTTCCGTGCCCAAGTGACCGAAGAAGCCGGAGAGGTTGTTGCTGTGGTCTAGTCGTGAGTCCTTGGACTGGGCCTGCCCGGTGGCGAGGTCGAGATAAGCGCGGTCGAGTTCGTACAATTCGTCGAAGTAGCGCGAGTCGAAATCGCGGCGGAAGTGGCGGAAGTCCAGTTGGCCGTTGAGCGGGCCTAAAGATAGCCACAGGCCCGGGGCGGCGATGCCGAACCCAGTCGCTTGGCGATTTCCGGGATAAACGCCCTGCTGTTGCGCCTCAAAGCTGGAGAGTCCGTCGTCGTCGTCGATCAGCATGGCGAATTGGCCGTAGAGCTTGAGCTCTAGGCCTAGGTCGCGGACGAGCGGATAGGCCAGGTCCACACCCAAGATCGAAAAGAAGTCTTGGCCAACGCGATTTCTGTTGAAGGGCTTGTGGCGGTCCACGTCTTGGTCTATTGGGAAGGCGTTGCCATAATTGGCGTTGAGCCCCAACAAGGCGGCGGCGATATCGGCGGAGAGGCCGCTGCCGGCGTCGGCGTCGATGATGCCGTCGTTGTCGTCGTCGCTGTCGATGTGGTCGGGTACGCCGTCGTGGTCGTTGTCGAGGGCAAAATCGCCGTCTTCTGGGAAGGCGTCAATGGGGTCGGGCACGCCGTCGGAATCGCTGTCGCGCAGGCCGCTGTACTGATCGAGATCGGCGACAAAGGTCACGCCCACCTCGAGGTCGGCAGCGTAGCCAATGGTCCGAAGCCCGATGAGGGCACCGCCTTCTTGGAAGTCTTGGAGGTTGTTGATCACTCCTTCGAGTCCGATATTAGTGCCAGCGAAATTGGCGATGCGGAACTGGAGTCCGGTTTTCTTGATGCCGGGATAGTGCAGGGTGTTGCGGTAGTTGTCCATGATGAGGCCATACCCTAACGTCACGTTATCGAGCGCGCCGATTTTGACGTAAACCGCGTCGTTGGGACGGCCATAGCGCACGTAGTAGATCTTGCGCAAGATCGAGTCGAAAGTTTGAGTTGACGAGCCGGCCTCCCAGCCGCGTGACCCGAGGTCGCCGTTGCGCTCGACAAACAGCTCTAAGTCGAGGCCAATGCCCAAACGGCCTAGCGGGAAGTCGGGTCGGAGGCTGAGGCGATATAGCTGCTCTTGATTGACGGTGACGCTGCCCATGCTGAGCGAGTAGCCGAACATGGCCACCGAGGGCTGAGCCGAGGAAGCGGCCGGATAGAGCAAGAGTAGCAAGATAAAGGCGCGGTTGCAGCGAAAATTCATAAAGGGAAGATGCGGTCGCCGGGCCGCTGGTGCAATGCTAAACGGTCCTTTTTGTGCGCCGCAAACGACAACGATATAACTCATCAGAAAGAGGCTTGCGATGGGACGAACGCTGAGAGATTTGCTCAACCATAGCTTCGCAACCTGTGCCGAACAGACGGCCATTCGAGAGCTCAAGCCCGTAGCGGGCAGCCGCACATTGAGCTACCAGCCCGTGACCTACGCCGAGCTCAAAAGTCGCCGAGATCAGCTCGCGGCTGGCCTTGCGGCGCAGAGTTTGGCCAAGGGCCAGCGCGTGGGCATTCTCACCGATGGCGGC
>JAJEEZ010000215.1:0-5213 GCA_022820705.1 Candidatus Latescibacterota bacterium
CTTTGAGGAGGATACCCGACATCAGGGTTGAAGAATTCACGGTCTCTTTAGAATAGATAGGCTCGCGTCTAGCTATTATAGTGCCTGTCAGTTAGACAGGCTCATAGCGCCGGACGCTGATCTCATTTGCACGGGTGCGCATCTGCGAGGCGTCGTACCAAGCCTGCATCCTCAGCAACATGTCCATACCCACGCCGAATGCCTTCTCGATGCGCAGTGCCATCTCCGGCGATAGCGCGGCGTGACCATTTAGAAAATCCGAAAGCCTTGCCCGCCGAATCCCTAGAATCTCGGCAGTCCTTGTCACATTTAGCCTCAACTCCTCGATAATCTCCGTGCGAATGAAGTCGCCCGGATGCGAAGGCGTCATGTTCACCTTGATGCCGTCGGTAGCCATCGATGGACTCAGTAGCGCTTGCTGATGAATTCGCGGCTCATCCACTGCCCGAGTACCTTCTGCGAGCGGAGCAGCAGCTTCTGATAAGCGCGCTCTAAGTTCTTTTTGTTTTTTGCGTTGGGCAGGGCGTTAAAACGGCCGCGGATTTGGGTGATGGCGCGGCTGCGTGGATCGACGGCAATGGTGAGGATGCGGTGGCGGCGGCCCTTGCCGTCTTCTACGCCGAGAGACCAGATCGAGGTACTGCCGTTGCGGCAGCTCTTGGCGTAGGTATAGACGCAGTGACCCATTTCGCGGCCCTCGGCTCCCAGTTCGTGGTTGGAGAGCAGCTCCTTTACGCTCCAGGTGAGGGTCTCGCCGAGTTGCTTGTCTTCCTGCTTCATCTCGAATTCGCCGATACTCGAAGCGCCCCAAGACATGTGCCGGACGCGCACCTTTTTGCCACCAGCTCTGTCTGGCTCGGCATCTTCATCGGGTAGCAGCACCTGCCGCGCCAGTGCTTCGTGCCACTCGTCAACTTGGCGCAACAGCTTGGGAATGCTGCGGCTCTTCATCGAGAAGTTCGGTTGTGGCGGCGGCCCTTGCTCGACGCGACCGCCGGGCAGGACAATTTGCTGCGGCACGTATTTCTGATTGTAGATGTAATCGACGATGGGGCCGACGTGGGCTGGGTCGAGCATGGGATTGTTGGCAAAAAACAGAATCGCGGTGGACCAAAAGTCCTCGTTTTCAAACGACTGGCCCAGCCGAGTGCCAATCACCGCCCGCGCCAGCGTCGGACTGCCGCCTTGACCTAAGACTTGGCCCCAGCGCAGGGCGTGGGCGATGGAGAGGTCGTCGGGGGCGGCGAGGAAGCAGTGGGCCGACTTCTTGCTCAAGGCGACGGGGAGGTCGGCGGTGCGGATGTTCTGCCCCGAGCCGATGTGTTTGAACCACGTCTGATGCAAGCCCGCCTCTGGCATCTGCGTGGTGAAAAAGGCCGCGTCCATAAAAGTGGGTACGTCATAGCGGGCCAGCAGGTGGCAGGCGAGATGGTGAAACTGCTTGCGCGGGTTGTGGCTCGGCGGCACCCACTCGACTACGGGGCGCACCCAGTCTTCTGAATGGCGGGCCAAGGCGGCTAGGCCGTCGATGAAGTTGTTTTGCGGGTGGGCACCGAACGCGGGGATGACGGGATCGAGGCGAAAGAGATCGGCACGGCGCGCAACTTGGAGCAGGATGTCGAGAAAGGCACGGCGCGTCGGGCCGTAGGAAAAGGCGTTGAAGAGGCCGCGGATCTTGTAGAGGTAGTCGGCACCGAGCCGTCCTTTGGGGAGCGTGCGGTCGTAGAGCTGGCGGATGGTGTTGGCCGGGCTGCGCGTTTGTTGGCGGGTGCGGGTGAGCGCGGCCTCGCCCTGTTGACGGCGGGCGACTTGGCGCTCCTTTTGGATCTGGCGATTGCTTTTGTGGAGGCCGTCGCCCAAACCGCGCTTGCGGCACCAGGCTCGGTACTCGTCCTCGGATTGGAGGCCCAAGGCGCGGATGTGGCTTCTGAGATTGGCCCGGTTGTGGGCTCGCTCGATCTCGCTGCGGATATTTCTTTTGCGACGGCGCGCCATAGCCAAGTCTCGGTTTTGAGGGTTCTCCATTAATGAGTCGCGCTGCTAGGGCAATGTCAACCGTGCCACTGCGTCGCAGTAGCCTAGCAGGGCAGCCGCGCCGCTTGCCCCGCCAGTATCGGCGGTTTAATTTGCTCTTATCAATCAACCCAGCACGACGTGCCCATGCTAGATCGCAATCCGATCCCACTTTTGCCTCTGCCGAGAGTCGTTTTCCCCGACCAAATCGTGCCCCTGCACATATTTGAGCCGCGCTACAAGCAGATGCTCGCCGATGTGCGGGCGGCTGACGAGCGCGGCGAGACCTTGCCCATTGGCATGATTCTGGGGGAGGATCGCGAAGTACAGGGCGAAGTGGGCTGCGCAATGCTGTTGGCCAAAGTGCTCGACGAGTTTGACGATGGTCGTCTCAACATCATCGTCCGCGGGGGGCGGCGCTTTCGCATCGCGCGCATCGGTGAGGGCAAGCCCTATTTAGAGGCGTGGGTAGAGTACGTGGATGACGCCGAGGAACCGACGGACCCAGTTCTTTTGGCTAAGGCCGTTGCGGTGCTAGAGAAGTTGATGGGGCAACTTGAGGAAGTGACCGGTATGCGCGCCGAAATAGGATCTCTGCAAAACGCCTTTCAGATTGCCCAAGTGACGGGTCTCGACTTAAAAATTAGGCAACAACTGCTGGAAATGACGACTGAAAATGGCCGCCTACACGCGCTCTGCGAGTACTTTGAGCAAATAATCCCCCTGCTGGAGGCGGAGGGCAAGCTCCATCGCTTGGCGTCCGCCAATGGGCACACCGGCAGCCACAAATAAAATTAGTCGGTCTCGACGAAGATACTACCGGCTACTTCCAACCCCAGCGACACTTCCTTCTCCTTGGCAGCACCGATCTTCAATTGCAGCGGGCCGTTAAAGGGAGCCTTGGCGGTAACCTCGACCCGGGTGCCCAAGAGCAATTGCAAATTTTCCATATAGCGCAGCATCTGGGGATTGCGGTCACTGACGCGGCGGATGATCGCGGACTGGCCGTCTTGTAGCTCGGAGAGACGGCGGTAGTTAGGGTGGTCGATCTGGCCTTGCTTGGTGGGGATCGGCTCGCCGTGGGCACCGACGGTCGGATAGCCCAAAGCCTCGTCGATGCGGTCTTCAAATTCCTCGGAAATAGCGTGTTCTAGGCGGTCGGCCTCGGCGTCGATTTGGTCCCAGGAATAGCCCAACGCTTGGCTGAGGTACAGCTCGATCAAGCGGTGGTGGCGGATGGTCTCCAAGGCGATCTTCTCGCCGCTGGCCGTTAGCTCGACCCCGTGGTACGGCGTGTACATGAGCAGGTTCAGTTCGGCGAGCTTCTTGATCATGTTCGTCGCCGAGGCCGCAGCCACTTCCATGCGACTGGCGATCACCGAGGTGGTGACGCGCCCGCCGTGCTCGTCGCTGTGCTGCAGTTTGTAAATCGTCTTGAGATAATCCTCAATAGCCTGAGTTAGCAATCCCCTTACCTCCAAGGTTATGCGCTTTGCCCCTAAGATAGGGCCAAAAGCAGATTTAGCAATGACCTTGACAGTTTTTTAGCCATGACTAAATTTTTGCTTTGTACGTCAACTAAAATTAGATAGGCAAAGGAAACATGCCTTGGATTTTCATTTTGTTATGCGCGTTGGGATGCGTCGCTCCCGAGCGCAAAGACGAGCGGATTGAGGTGGTGTGTACCACCGGGATGGTGGCCGACCTCGCCCGCAATATCGGCGGTGACCGCATCGCGGTGGTCGGGATGATGGGGCCGGGCGTCGATCCGCATTACTACAAGGCATCGCAAGGCGATTTGGCCAAGCTGACGGCCGCGGATTTGATTCTCTTCAACGGCCTTTTTCTCGAAGGCAAGATGGAAGACATCTTCGCCAAAATGGCTCGCAGCAAGCAGGTGTTGGCCGTGGCTGAGCAAATACCGGAAGAGCGCTTGCTGCGCCCGCCGGAATTCGAGGACAATTTCGATCCCCACATATGGTTCGACGTATCGCTGTGGGCGCAGACAATCGAGCCGGTCGTGGTCCGCCTGAGCGCAATAGACCCGGACGGGGCGGCGGTCTATCGCCAGAACGGCGCGCGCTACCGGGAGCGCCTCGACGCCCTGAATCAATGGGTCGGAGAGCAGGTCGAGTTGCTGCCGGAGGCCAGCCGCGTGCTGATTACGGCTCACGACGCCTTTGGCTACTTTGGCCGGGCCTACGGAGTGGAGGTCGTCGGCCTGCAAGGCATTTCCACGGTGGCCGACTACGGGGTCAACGATGTCACCCGGCTAGTCGATTTGATCGTAGAGCGCCAAGTCAAGGCCATCTTCGTCGAGAGCAGCGTGCCCGTGCGCTCGATTGAGGCCGTGCGCGAAGGGTGCTTGGACCGCGGCTTCCAAGTGGAAATAGGCGGCACCCTATACTCGGATGCGATGGGATCCGCAGGCAGCGGTGCCGACACGTATGTGGGCATGGTCGAAAGCAACGTCAACACCATTGTGGGAGCTTTGCGGTGAGCGCACCCCATCCCATCCAGATCCACGACATGACCATTGCCTACCACAAGAAGCCAGTGCTGTGGGACGTGGATCTCGATGTGCCCGAAGGGCAACTCGTGGGCATCATCGGTCCCAACGGCTCGGGCAAAAGCACCATGATCAAGGCCATTATGGACCTCGTGCCCAAGGCGTCGGGGTGGGTCAAGATCTACGGCGAGGAATACAGCCAAATGCGCAAGATCATCGGCTATGTGCCGCAGCGCGAGTCCGTGGATTGGGACTTTCCGGTTAGTGCGCTCGACGTGGTGCTGATGGGCCGCTACGGCCACGTGGGATGGATGCGGCGGCCGAGCAAGGAAGATCGCCGCTTGGCTTGGGCGGCTCTCGACGAGGTGGGCATGACCCCCTTTGCCGAGCGGCAGATCAGCCAGCTATCGGGCGGCCAGCAGCAGCGGGTCTTTCTCGCCCGCGCCTTGGCCCAAGAGGCCCGCATCTACATCATGGACGAGCCGCTTGCCGGCGTGGATGCGGCGACCGAACGCGCGATCATCGCCAGCTTGGTCGCCCTGCGCGAGCGGGGAAAAACCATCTTGGTCGTGCATCACGACTTGCAGACCGTAACCGAATACTTCGACTGGGTCATCATGCTCAATATGCGAGTCGTGGCATCTGGCCCCACCCGCGAAGTTTTTACCGACGACAACCTGCAAAAGACCTA
>JAJEEZ010000260.1:0-6960 GCA_022820705.1 Candidatus Latescibacterota bacterium
GCCGGAGTGTAGAGCGCTCTGCGATGCATCGGCCATGGCAGTAATGAGCCAAGGAGGAAAGGATTACTCAGGCAGCTTGGGCGCTTTTGTCTTTTTCGCCCTCTTCGCTTTCGTACTCGGTGCCGCAGACCCGGCAGTACATAGTAGGGGCACCCGAGCGGCTACCCTTTTCGTAAAGCAAGGCGGCGTCGCAATGCGCGCACTTGCGGTCTATGGGCGGTCCCAGCTGGCAAATTTGCACTGGGGATAGGTGCTGCAACCAAAGAAGACCTTGCCTTTGCGCGACCGCCTCTCCACAATCTGCCCCTCGCAACCGTCCTCTGGACATTGAATTCCGAGGACATAGGGCTTGACGTTTTTGCAATCTGGATAGCCGCTACAAGCCAAGAAGCGGCCATAGCGGCCCGTCTTGACGACCATGGGCGCGCTGCACTGATCGCAGACCTCGTCGGTCTCCACCTCGCCTTGCTCTTCGAGGGGCTTGGTGTTTTTGCACTTGGGGTAACCAGAGCAAGCGAGGAAGCGGCCGTTGCGACCCCACTTGACGACCATGTCGGCCCCACATTCCTCGCAGTCCTCGTCCGACACCTCTTGCAGCGCACGCTTTAGCTCTTTGCGGCGGTTGTTGGCCGCGTCTAAGTCGCCCTTCCACGAATCGTAGAACTGCTGCACGATCTTCACCCAGTTAGTATCCCCATCTTCAATCTGATCGAGCTTGTCCTCCATGTTGGCCGTGAAAGCTACGTTGAAGAGGTGCGGAAAGGTATCGACGAGTAGTTTGTTGACGGTCTGGCCGCGCTCAGTGGCCACGAAGTAGCGGTTATCAACCTTTTCGACGTACTCGCGATCTAGGATGGTAGTAATGATTTGCGCGTAGGTCGAGGGACGGCCAATGCCCTCGGATTCCAGTTGCTTGACGAGCGACGCCTCAGTAAAGCGCGGCGGTGGCTTAGTGAAGTGCTGCTCAGGGGCGACCTGCTCTAACTTTAGCACCTCGCCCTCGGCAATATCAGCGGGCATGGCCCTCGACGCGTCCTTTTCTTCCCTCTCGGCCATGCCATTAGACCCTGCCTCCGACTTATCCTCTTCTTCCTTGCTTTCGCTGTAGAGCAAGGTAAAGCCCGGAAACTTAACAACACTCCCTGCAGCGCGAAGCAAATAGGGTCCAGCCTCGACATTGGCCGTCGTGATGTTGAGAACTTGCGGCTTCATCTGGGAGGTCACGAATCGCTTCCAGATCAGGGAGTACACTCGCGCTTGATCTGGCATGAGCAAGTGCTTGATTTTGTCTGGATGCAGGGCTACGGAGGTAGGACGTATGGCCTCGTGGGCGTCTTGGGCGCTGTTTTTGGTCCGGTAGTGATTGGGCGTCTCGGGCACGTAATCGCGACCATAGAGGGCGTCGATCTGCTCGCGCACTTCGGCAATGGCGTCGGCTGCAACGCGCACCGAATCCGTGCGCATATAGGTAATCAATCCACGGGTTTCGCCCTCGACCTCAATGCCTTCGTATAGCTGCTGAGCCACAGCCATGGTGCGCTTGACCGAAAAGCGCATCCGCCGAGCACATTCCTGCTGCAAGGTGCTGGTCGTAAAGGGCGGGGCAGGACGGCGTACTTGGTCGCGTTCCTTGACCTCTTTGACCCCTATATCTTGCGCGGCCAGCTCGGCGGCAATGCAATCAGCCTCCTCCTGATTGCCGATATCGATCTTATTGCCGTCTTTGGCCAACAGGCGCGCCCAGAACGAACCTTGGCTCTCGCGGCCCAAAAGGGCCTCAATTGACCAGTACTCTTGAGGCTCAAATGCCTTGATCTCGTGGTCGCGCTCGCAGATTAACCGCACGGCTACGGACTGCACGCGGCCGGCTGAGAGCCCGGAGTGTATAACCTTCCACAAGAGCGGGCTGATCTCGTAGCCGACTAAGCGGTCGAGTACGCGCCGCGCCTGTTGGGCATCGACCTTGTGGAGATCCAGCGCGCCCGAGTGTTCTAGCGACTCGTGTACCGCTTTGGGCGTAATCTCGTTGAAGAGAATCCGCTTGACGTTGTCGTTCTTGTGGGAGATGGCTTGAGCCACGTGCCAAGCAATGGCTTCGCCCTCGCGGTCGGGGTCGGTAGCCAAGTAGGTGGTATCCGCGGCTTGGGCTGCTTTGCGGAGGCCGCTGAGGATCTTGCCCTTGCCCCGAATGGTCACGTAGCGCGGCTTGAAGCCGTCTTCAACTTCGATACCTAGCTCTTTGGGCGGCAAATCCCGCACGTGCCCCATACAGGGTTTGACTACAAAATTTTTGCCTAAAATTTTATTGATTGTCTTGGCCTTGGCTGGCGACTCGACAACCACCAATGACTTGCCCATCTGCTCCCTCAGTTGATATTACCGAAAGCTGTACGTTACGTAAGTTACGTAATTTGCTGAATATATGGACGCCCTAAGACAATTGCAAGACGCGCTCTTGACAAACCAGAGCCACCGTCTTTTTGTAACGCGTTCAGTATTGTGCGCTACATTCTCTGGGGTTTGCACCTTGATCCATCGCAAAAAATCAAGCGAAATAGAGCACATTGCTGCGAGCTGCGAGATCGTCTTCGCCGTCCAGCAGAAGCTCGAAGCGCTCATCGCGCCTGGCGTCAGCACCCTCGAGCTGGACCAAGTCGCCGAGACCGAAATCCGCGCCTTAGGAGCGGTGCCCGCCTTCAAGGGATACCACGGCTTCCCCTACTCGATTTGCGCCTCAGTAAACGCCGCAATCGTGCATGGGTTCCCCGACGAAACTCCACTGCAAGAGGGCGACATCGTCAGCATTGACGTGGGTGCCTGTCTCGATAATTACTATGGCGACGGAGCCTTTACCGTCGCGGTTGGCGCAATCAGCACGCAGGCACAGCACCTCATCAATGGCACCCTCGACTGCCTCGCGCGGGGCATTGACCAAGCGCGGCCCGGTGGGCGGCTCTCCGACATTTCGCACGCTATCCAGCGCCACGCCGAAAGCCAAGGACTGGCCGTAGTGCGCGAGTACGGAGGCCACGGCATTGGCCGCGAGTTGCACGAGTCGCCCTACATCGAAAACTATGGCTCGCCCGGCAAAGGCCCACTGCTCAAGCCTGGGCACGTATTCTGTATCGAACCGATTCTCTGCCTAGGGAACCCTCAAATCGACCATCTCGACGATTGGACCACCCTCACCTCTGACCGCTCGCTCGCCGCTCACGCCGAACATACCGTCGCCATTACTGAGGACGGGCCGCGGATTCTGACCCTGCCCGCTGTGCCAGCATGAAGGTCACCTTCCTCGGCACTGGCACCTCCATCGGAGTACCGCGCATCGGCTGCTACTGCCCAGTTTGCGCCTCGGACGACCCAAAAAACAAGCGCTTGCGCTGTGCCTTACACTTGGCACATCAAGGCCGGTCAATCCTCGTAGATGCCGGCCCAGATCTCAGAACTCAAGCCCTGCGCTATCAGATCAACCGCGTCGATTGCGTGCTGTTGACTCACGGCCACGCCGATCATCTGCACGGCCTCGACGATGTGCGATCTTATTGCTTTGACCGCGATCAGCCGCTGCCCTGCTATGCGGATTCGCACACCATTGCACGCATCGAACGAGTCTTCGACTACGCCTTTGACAAAGACGCTCCAAGCGCAACGCCGCAGCTAGCCCTGCGTCCGATTGCCGGACCGTTCACAGCTTGTGGACTCGCCATCGAGCCGCTCACCATCTATCACGGCCGCTCTCCGGTCCTGGCCTTCCGCATCGGCAACTTCGCCTACGCCACGGACACTAATTACATCCCAGAGGCGGCCATGGCGCGACTGCATGGTCTAGAGGTCTTGGTCCTCGACGCACTACGCTACAAAGAACATCCCACCCATTTCAACGTCGAGCAGGCGTTGGCCATTGTCGCCGAACTCCAGCCTACTCGCACGTACTTCACGCATATAGCCCACGACCTCGACCACCATCAGACCAATGCCGAACTCCCCCCAAGCGTGGAACTAGCCTACGACGGATTGGTGTTGGAGTTGTAAGAAAAAACAAGGATGCTGCCGGTCTCCCGACGACATCCTCGCCTCGATCAAAAGCACTCCGGTTTTAGTTCAACACTTGGACCATCCGCAGTGCTTGCACATCAGACAGCTACTCTCATACGATACCGTCGACCCGCACTCTGGACAGGTAGTCAGCGTCTTCGGCTCACTGCCCTCGACGAAACTGGGCGGCATGTCCTCAGGGGCGACAGTATCGGGCTGCTTGCCTGCCTTCCGCTGCAAATAGCGCTCCATCGCCTTGCCAATGGCATCCGGCGTAGACAGGATCAACTCGCCGTTTTCCCATACTGGGTTTGGGCCTGAAATGCCCTTCAACTCGCTGATAACTTCCTGAGGATCAACCCCCGAGCTCAGCACCAGTGAAATTAGCCGGCTGATGGCCTCA
Source organism: Candidatus Latescibacterota bacterium (assembly GCA_022820705.1). Classification (GTDB taxonomy): domain Bacteria; phylum Latescibacterota; class UBA2968; order UBA8231; family UBA8231. The sequence continues at coordinate 4,442 of JAJEEZ010000260.1, forward strand.
GACTGGGCGGCGGCGTTGCCGCCAGACTTGCCGATGGTACTGAAGACTTCGCATATCCCGTATTCGTCTTCGTTGATCGTTACGTAGATCTTGCCCTCGCCGGTGTTGATCCGCTCGGTAATGCCCGCGGTGACGGCCGGGCGACGGCGACGGTGGAGGAAGCCATCTGACCCCATGTAGTTAGGGACCTCCGCAGCCGAAGCTTCCTTCTTGTCAGCTTGCCCCTCGGTCTGCAGAATGCCCTCACGGCTGCCCTCGCGGTACACCGTCACGCCCTTGAGACCTTCCTTGTACGCGGTGATATAGATGTCGGCGACCGTCTCTAGCGTGATGTCTTCGGGCAGGTTGATCGTCGAAGAAATACTACTATCGGTATACTTCTGTATCACGCCCTGCATCTTGACGCGGAAGTAGGGGTCGATTTCATGGGCCGTCACCACGTAATCGGGCAGGTCTTCGTCGTCGCCGAAGACGCGCTGGATGAGCGGGTGATAGACCTTGTACTCGCGAAAGCTCTCGCCGTCTTCCTGTTTTACCCGGCGGGTGTAGCTAGTGCAAAAAATCGGCTCAATCCCCGAACTCGTCTGCGCCACAATCGAACCCGTGCCCACCGGCGGCATCGTGATCAAGGTACAATTGCGCAGGCCGTGCTCGGCGATTTTCTTTTGCAGCGCTTGGGGTAGGTTCTGGATGAATTTGCTCTGCTTGATGCCCTCCCAGTCGAAAAGCGGAAAGGCCCCCTTCTCCTGCGCCAATTCGACGGACATTTCATAGGCGTTGTGGCAGATGGTGGCCATAACGCGGTCTATAATTTCCAAGGCCTCGTCCGAATCGTACTTACTCTGCATCAAGACCAGCGCGTCGGCCATGCCGGTGATGCCCAAACCCACCCGCCGGTCAGAGGCTACGGCTTCGCGAATTTTGGGCAAGGCATGGTTGTCCACGTTGTAGTCAATGACATTATCTAAAAAGCGGGTCGCCACGCGGGCGGCCTGCCCCAACTCCTCGTAGTCGAGTTCGCCATTGGACCGGACGAAGTTCACCAAATTGAGATTGCCTAGGTTGCAGGCTGTGTACGAGGCCAGTGGCTGTTCGCCGCAGGGATTGGTGCTAGTGAGTGGGTTGGCGTATTCGACATTGTGATGCTCACGCATCGTGTCCCAAAAAATAATCCCCGGCTCGGCGCTAGCGTGGGCATTGGCAATGATCTTGTCCCATAACTGGCACGCCTTGACCGTGCGGAACACCTTGCCACCCCAGCGCAAGTCAAAGTCCGAGTCGGCCAACACAGCCTGCATAAACTCGTGGGTAATCAACACGCTGATGTTGGCGTACTGCACTTTGGTGCGGTTGGCGTCGTTTTTGATGGTTATGAAGTCTTCGATATCGGGATGATCGACCCGCAAAGTCAGCATCAGGGCACCGCGTCGGCCAGCTTGGGAGACGGCATTGGTGCTTTCGGAGAGCAGGTTCATAAACGCGGTGCAACCCGGCGAGGCATCCACCGTGGCGTTGACCGGAGCCCCTTGCGGCCTGAGAATCGACAAATCCGTGCCGACCCCACCGCCCGTGCGGTACACCATCGCCGACTCGCTCAGACAACGATAAATGCCTTCTAAGCTATCTTCTTCAATGGGGATGACATAGCAGTTGGACAGCGTCGGCTTGCGCCTAGCCTCGTCCCGGCCCGCGCCGTGCATGACACGCCCGCCGGGGATGAACTTGAAGTCCATCAATAATGAGAAGAAGCGGTCGTACCAATATTGAGGATCCTTCTCCACCGAGGCCATGGCCCGGGCGATGCGATCCCAGATGTGCAATGGGCCGGTTTCACCAGGTGCCAAGTACTTGTTGCGCAAAACGTCAATGGCCAAGTCGTTGTCCCCGTAATAGGTTTCGGCATCAGCGGCGCGAGCCAAGAGAGCATCGTGGCCGTTACGCTTGAGCCCGTGGCCTTCGAGTTGCGCTAGCATGTCTTCAAATCGGTGTGCAACTACGCGTTCGGATTCCATTCATGCCCTCCCATTGAAGCAAAAAAGATCCATGGGCGAAGTGGAGAACATCGCCAAAAATAAGGACTTAGGTTAACTGCTGTTAGGATTAGGGGAGAGAGCAAAAGCGTAGCCCCGAGACACATTATCTCAGGGCATTACACTCATTTGACACTATATGTAGTAGTGCCGAGTCCTAAGTTAAGAGAGGGGTTGCGTATTTGTCAAGTCAAAAACAAGGTCCAGAGCAATTTCTTTCCAATCCGGTTACGATGCGCTAAAAAAACAGTTCTGGACTTTAATTATTGGCCAATTGCTCCAGTTCGCGCATGAAATCGCTCTTGTCTTTGAACTGGCGATAGACCGAGGCAAAGCGCACATACGCCACCTCATTGAGCTGGCGCAGATGCTCTATGACTCGCTCGCCGATCTGTTTGGAGGGAATTTCTTTCACGTTGAGACTGCCCACTTCGGCCTCGACCTGATCGACGAGCTGCTCGATCTCCTCGGCCGAAACGGTCGTCTTGT
>JAJEEZ010000246.1:0-14469 GCA_022820705.1 Candidatus Latescibacterota bacterium
CGTTGTTTAGCAAAAGCGACGAGTTGTTCCAAGTCGAGGACATGCAAATGGGGATTGGTCGGCGACTCGGTAAAGATCAAGCGGGTCTCCGGGCGCACCGCAGCCGCCAACGCATCCATATCGCCGGGCTTAACTATGGTCGATTCAATGCCGAATTTGGCCAAAACCTCGCAAAATTTGGCCGTCATGCGGTAGCAATCTTCCATCAGCACCAAGTGTTGCCCGCTGCGCAACACTGCATAGAGCACCGAGGTAATCGCACTCATGCCCGACGGAAAGAGTAAAGCGGCTTCGGCGTTCTCTAAGGCGGCTATTCGACGCTCGGCTGCCCGCTGAGTCGGATTGCCGTAGCGCCCGTATTCATAGAGCGATTTTTCGCCGGCCTTAAAAGCGACAAATTCATCTAGATCGGCAAAGGTATAGGTGGCCGTCTGGGCAATGGGGTCGATGAGGGATTGGGCGAACTTATCCCGTTCCACCCCCCCGTGTACGGAACGGGTCGATTCTCCGGCAAAACCATCTTGGTTCATTGTATTTGCTCTTTCAGTGGAGGGCCGTAGCCAGCGTCCGCTGCTCTATGGCTTCAAGGACAGCCTGATGCACGGCTTCGTATTCGGCTTCGACTTCAACCGGCAGATTGCGATGCTGTGGCTCGACGTGAAACTCCCGCAATTGGTCTTCGTGGTATTTCACCTTGAAATCTGGAAACTTCAGCCCGTGCGCCGTGGAGATTACAATCACCCGGCTCTTGGACTCGATGTGCCCGGCTGCGATCATTTTCTCTAGTGCTGCTAAGGCGACGCCTGTGTGCGGACAGGTAAAAAGCCCGTTGCGGTCGGCCCTTGCACAGGCGTTGGCCAATTCGTCTTCCGTAGCTTCTTCGACGATGCCGTCGAAGTGCTGCAAGGTGCGAATGGCCCGCTCCCTGCTTACGGGATTGCCGATTTTGATGGCGCTGGCCAAGGTGTCGCGGGCCGTTTGCGGCTCAAAGGTGCGGAACCCGTCGAGATAACTGAGATAGAGCGGATTGGCCTGAGCGGCTTGGGCGACGGCAAGGCGCGGCAGCTTGTCGATAAGACCCATTTGCCTGGCCTCGATAAACCCCTTCCCCAAGGCACTGACATTGCCCAGATTGCCGCCTGGGATAACGACCCAGTCGGGGACCTCCCAGTGAAATTGCTGTAGCAGCTCAATCGCGATAGTCTTCTGCCCTTCAATGCGGAGCGAATTCATCGAGTTGGCCAGATAGATTTGGTCGCGGCGGCAGATTTCCTGCACCAAGGCCATGCACCCGTCGAAATCGGTGCGTAGGGCGAGCGTCAGCGCGCCATTGGCTATGGGCTGGATGAGCTGAGAAGTGGAAATCATGTCTTTGGGCAACAACACGATTGCCGGAATGCCAGCGGCCGCACAATACGCAGCCAACGCCGCCGAGGTGTCCCCGGTTGAGGCACAGGCTACCGCGGGTATAGACTGGCCCTCGGCAATCATCTGGTTGACCATGGAAACCAATACGGTCATGCCTAGGTCCTTAAACGAACCCGTGTGGCTATTGCCGCATTGCTTTATCCACAGATCTTCCATGCCTAATTCGGCTCCCAAGCGCTCGGCCCAGAGCAGGTTGCTTCCCCCCTCGTACATAGAGACCACATTCTCGTCTTCGACGAGGGGGCAAACCATCTCTTTCTTGCCCCAAACCGAACTCCCATATGGATGCACCGAACTCATGTAGCGCTGATCAAAGAGCGCCCGCCACTCGCCGCCCGAGCGCCGCTGTAAGGGTTCTATATCGTGGCGTACTTCGAGCAGCCCTCCACATTTTTGACAGTGATAGACTATTTCGTTTAGCGGATAGTGCTCGTCCTCGCAGTTGATACACTGGAACCAAGCATTATAGGAATAGGGCATGCCAACTCGCTCCGTTGGGGTAAATCAGGGCCTGTTCAGCCAAAAAGGGCATCTATTTCATCCTCGTTTTTCGACTTTTCTTCATCGTTCGTCGGTTTTCTTACATCCTCTTGCTCGTCGTCGAGTACAGCCTCGATGGTCTCCTCGGGAGCACGGGTGTCGTCATTGGGCTCGGCGACTTCTTCTACTACCTTCGCATCGCTCTCTACTGGGAGAAAACCCGCGCCTTTATTTTCTCGCTGTAAAAGCACCTGCGCCAAGTTGGCAAAACTTTCTTGGACCCCCTCGCCTGCAGCAAGTGCTGGGGCATTTTGGCGCACGAATTCGACGACGTGATCCAGCCCGGGAAAGGCATCGTCAAAAACCGTCAGATAAGCCCTTACTTTTTCGTCCGGTATCTGGTTCTTGGCGTACTCGAGCCATGAATTTCCAAATAGCTTGGCTAGCGACTCCAAGGCTTCGAGCCGCTCCGCCACATCGCTCAGGTCATCCGCGTTCATTTTTGCTACCTCTGGTTGAATATTCAAAAAAGTAGCACTAACGTGGAACCTCTCTCTTCTTGAGGCGTTTAATTTATGCGAGCCATTCCGGTCATGGTTCGTATCCCTCCCAGCGGTCAGGTGCATCCAAGGGTGCCCTGGCCGCAACTTAATTTTAGTTCAATCTCTGTACTATAATGTATCCCATGGATAATTCCACGACCTGACTCAGTTCTCCAACCTTCAGTTGCACGACGATTTCCTCGATTTCGGGCATGAGTTCACCCAGCCCAAAAAACCCCAAATCCCCACCTTGATTGGCGTTGGGCGCGATGGAAAACTGCTGTGCGAGCTGGGAAAAATCGGCTCCTTGAGCCATTTTTTCGAGAACTTCGCGTGCGGACGTTTCTGTTTCGACTAATATATATCGCGCTCGCATCTCACCGGCCAGCATCGCCTGCACCTCTTCGATTTTAGCCGTGATTGCTTGGGCTAGATAGGGATCCTGTGCCTGATCTTTAGCTCGTTTGTAATACTCAAGTGCTTCGGCATAGCGTCCGGTTCCGGCGAGGAGGAAAGCGATGTTGTTGTAGGCTTCGACATTGTCCGGCGACAACTCCGCCAACTTTTGGTATTGTTCGATAGCTTGATCTACCGAGTCTTTTTCCGCGTAGTAATATCCATATAGGCGATAGGCTTCCGCGTTTTTGGCATCCAGTGCCAAGGCCCGGTCGAGGCGTTCGCGCGCCCTTTCGCTCTGCCCGGCCTGCATGTAGAGATAGCCAAGGGTGCTGTGGACTTTGGTTGAGGACGGGGCCAGAATACTCGCTTGTTCGACGTAAAAAATAGACGAATCTAACTGGCTCATAGCCAAAAAGGCCTCTCCCAACGCCGAATATACGGGAAGCTGCCTAGGGTCTTCAGCAAGCGATTGTTGCAGCGATTCGGCTGCCTGTTTATAGCCGCCGGTCTGCATGTAGAGGCTGGCCAAGCGATTGAGAAACATCGCGCTGCCAGCACCTATTTCGCGAGCCTTTTCGTATTCGGCCAACGCCTGTTTAGGCTGGCCCTGCGCCAACAGGGAGTCTCCGCGCTGGACCGCCTCGACAATGGCTTGGCCACTGGCCGGGGTTGCTATCCCTATTGCAACAGCGATCAGTCCTATAAACTTCATACCCCCTCGCATCGCGTACCGAGCTAGCGCAGTTGGCGCAGGACTTCCGCGGTAATCCGTTCGACTAGATCGCTTTCTCCAGCCACCTCACAGGACGGCCGGTTCCCAATTCCAAAGCGCTTTCTCAGGTTCGTGAGATCTTCCACATCTTTACCCCCAAGCGTGCGTATCCCGCCGAGTTGATGCGCCACCAAGGCTATTTGCGCAAAGTGTTCGACAGTCTCCATCTTGAAATGGGCGTCCATGACGTGTTGGCCCACAGTTACAACCCCGTGATTGGCCATTAGAACAGCGTCGTATTGCCGCAAAAGCGGCTTCATCGGCTCGACGATATCGGGGCCCCCAGGCGTGCCGTAATCCGCGAGCGGAATGCCCCCAAGGCTGACGATGACCTCGGGCAATACGCACTGAGTCAACTCAATGCCAGCGACGGCAAAACCGGTCGCCGTTGGCGGATGGGCGTGGACGACTGCGCGGACATCCGGCCGCAGCTTATAGATTTCGAGGTGCATGCGGATTTCCGACGATATTTTTATCGATCCCGCTACTTGCCGGCCCTCCATATCGCAGGTGGCCAGCATGTCTGCACTCAGATAGCCCTTGCTTACTCCGGTCGGCGTACACAGCACCAAGTCGTCTTCTATGCGAACGCTGATATTGCCGTCGTTGGCCGCTACATACCCTCGCTGATAAACCCTGTGCCCTACCTCGCATATTTCTTTTTTTATTGCATACGCCGAATTCATAAGGCGACCTTTCCCATCGTCCGCAATCGGCGGCTACCAATCCACAGCCAGCCTAGGCCAGCCGGCAAGCACACATTGCAGACAAAAATCAGGATACTGGCCACAAAAGCAGGTTGCGGCTCTAAGCCCAAGCTGCTAAACACCAGAATGGCCGCAGCCTCGCGGACCCCCAGATCCAAAAACCCCAAGGGCAGCAGGGTTTTCAGAGCAAATATCACCGGCACCGCCAACACAACTGCCGAGTTGGCAGCCACACTGGCGGTAACCAAATAGAAAAATTGCGCCATGAATACTAGGTTGAACAAGACGGATAACCCGGCGATAGCCCCCCATGCAATCGGTCCGCTCGCTTTCCAGCGGCACCAGCCCCAATACAGCAGTGCGCCGAGGATACAGAACAGCAACAGCAAAAAGCCTCTAAGCTGGGGCCATAAAATCCATGCGGCTATGGCCCCCAAACCCAACGTGACCGAGGCTGAACTCAACTTGTCCACGGCTGTCAGCAACGCAGCTTTGGTCCGGCTCCGCCCCAAGAAAACGCCGCGGCCCAACTCGCCCAAACGGCTCGGGGTCACCAGACCGAGGGCGGCACCGCCCAACAGTGAATAGAGCGCATCGCGCCTGTTGGTCTCAGGGATTTGGTTGCGCAACAATAGCTGCCACTTAATCCATTGCACGCCGATGCCCACTAGGGCAATGGCCCCGCAGATGAGCACTTTATCCCGCCCAACCTGCCCAAGGACCGCAAGCAACTCAGCCGGTTCGAGATACCATGCAGCCCAGCCCAGTAGGGCCATTGCCAAGATGATTTTTGCCCAAATTACCATACTGTCACCAAGGGGCGGATTAGAGACAATGCAGCTTCCGTGCTCTCATGCGGCCGGGGCATGATGTTGAGCGCAACTATTTCACCTGCACTTGCTGCGGCCACGGCCCCAGCCTCCGTAGCTGCGCGCACAGCGGCCACATCTCCACGGACGATGACCGAGACTAGCCCGCCGCCTACTTGCTGCCAGCCGACCACCTCGACCTCAGCGACTTTGACCATCGCGTCTGCCGCTTCGACCATAGCCACCCAGCCGCGAGTTTCAATCATGCCCAAGGCGCGTCCCATTGGTCTGTTTCGCTCTTGTTTAAACGGCAGAAGATAGGCGACCTAACACCTTCCGTCAAAACACAAAACGCGTTCCTCAAGACGATTCTTCTGGGCCTCAAGCCTTAAAAAGAAAAGTGATGACATCCCCATCAGCGACGACGTAATCCCGGCCTTCGCTGCGCAATTGTCCGGCTGCTTTCAGCGGTGCCCATCCCCCCATAGTAATTAGCTGATCACAAGAGGCTAGCTCGGCGCGGATGAACCCCTTCTCCATGTCCGTATGAATCCGGCCGGCCGCGCGCGGTGCTCTTTCCCCGCGCGGCAACTGCCAAGCCTGTAGCTTGCCGTTGGCGAGCGTGTAGAAGGTAATCAGATCCAGCAGCTTATATCCAGCTTGGACTAAGCGCTCCATTCCCCCGTATTCCAATCCCAACTCTCGGCTAAACTCCGCTCTTTCCTCTTGGCCCAGACCAGCGATCTCTGCTTCGAGCTGCGCCGAGATGACCAGCACTTGGTCCGCTCCATAGCGTTCGACTAGCTGATCCACCCACGGTCCCGGCGCGTCGGCCTCTACTTCCCCGACATTGGCCGCATAAAGCACCGGACTTGCCGTCAGCAAGCTATACGCAGCGAGTGCGTCCCTTTCTTCTGAGGTCAACCCCATCGCCGCCGCACCCATTCCGCGCTGCAATCCCGCTAAAACCTTGGCGCAGGCCACCAGTTCCTGCGCGCGCGTGCTGCGCGGTTCAGAGCGGACCACTTTATCTAGATGGGGCACGGCCTTTTCCATCACCGCCAAATCAGCCAGCAGCAACTCCGTTTCAATGGTCTCAATATCGCGCAAGGGATCAATCGCCCCATCCACATGGCTTATTTGCGCGTTGTCAAAACAGCGCACAACGTGAACTAGGGCATCGACATCTCTTATGTGGGAAAGGAATTGATTGCCCAATCCCGCCCCTTGGTTCGCACCCCGCACCAACCCGGCAATATCGACAAAGCGGATGTTAGTAGGCGTTGTAGATTCCGGCTGAATGACTTCGCTTAGCCGCTCCAGGCGCGGATCCGGCACTTCGACGGTGCCTACATTGGGGGCCACTGTGCAAAATGGGTAATTAGATACCTCGGCCCCATCTCCTGTCAGCGCATTGAAGAGGGTTGATTTGCCCACATTGGGCAAGCCGATTATGCCGATGGAAAGAGCCATACCTCATATCGCAAATAAATTAAGTCCCTGTAAGTCAAAAGCTCACAGGGACTTAATTCGTGGTCGGGGTGGCCGGATTTGAACCGGCGACCCCCTGCTCCCGAAGCAGGTGCGCTAGCCGGGCTGCGCTACACCCCGACGTGGGCAAGCAAAAGATGCGACCTCTATACTACCATAAAAATGGTCGGGGTGACTGGATTTGAACCAGCGACCTCTTCCACCCCAAGGAAGCGCGCTAGCCGGGCTGCGCCACACCCCGACTCAATTATCCGACCATACTCTGGCGACAAAATGGTGAGCTAACCAGGATTCGAACCTGGGACCTCCGGTTCCGGAGACCGGCGCTCTATCCAGCTGAGCTATTAGCCCCTAGCCTAGATGTTCTTCTTGTGTCGATTCTTGCGCAGTCTCTTCTTGCGCTTGTGCGTAGCGATCTTATGCCGCTTTCTCTTCCTGCCACAGGGCATCTTTTCTATCTCCTGGATCTTTATCCTCTGCGTTTTCCCCATTGACGCGCGCCCGCAATTCCTTTGAGGGCTTGAATGTCGGGGCCTTGCGACCGGCGATTTTTACTTCGGCACCCGTGCGTGGATTGCGACCGGTGCGCGGTGCACGCTCTACTACTTTGAAGGTGCCAAAACCGCGAATCTCAATGTGATCTTCCCGTTCCAAAGCCTCGACTACGGATTCAATAAAGCCATCGACCACAGCCGCGGTATCCGTCTTGGTAAGCCCTGTTCCCTCGGCGATTAGACGTACGATATCAGCTTTCGTCAAGACCGCACTCTTATTCGGATGGGTTGAAATTGCGTAACTATCACGCCAACAGATAGTTTTAAAGGATATGGCACGGCTTATGCTCTGTCAAGGCGAGCGGCACTCTCTTAGTCTTTGCCAAGTACGAAAACCTCTTCAAGGACAGAGAAATCCACAATCGACTTGAGGATGACCCGCAAAAAGACCGGGGCTCGTTTCTCCTGATCCACCGCCACCACCGTGCCAATCGGTATGCCCTGGGGGTATCGCCCACCCAACCCCGATGATACGACTAAATCGCCCTCCCGTACCAAGTTGCTCGATTCGACGAATCGCAACCGGAACTGGCCGTCGATCCACGAGACGATGCCTTGGGCACGCGTGGCTTGGATCAAAGCACTCACTCTCGTGCGCATCAACAACTGCACGACCGAGTCCGATCCGCCAACTTGGGCAATGTGACCGACGAGCCCTTCAGGTGTCACCACGGGCATATCCTTATCTACGCCGTGGTCGCGACCAACGTTGATGACGATCGCGTCGTAGATGTGGTCGGGGTCTCGGCCGATCACCTCGGCAGAAATAATGCGCGTACCTCCGTCTAGAGGCCGAAAGGACAGGGCCTTGCGCAGGCGCATATTTTCCCATCCAGCTTCTCGGAGCTGCATGTTGTCAAGGGCTAGGGCTACGTTTTGAGTCAGGAGGAAACGGCTTTTTTCCTCGTTGTGTGTAGAGCGGATGACTCGCGAAAACAGTGCTTGTCCTGATGCCGCTAAACCGGCTTGACAGCGCTCGGCGATAGAAGTCTTATAGGATGTAGGTAAGCCCATCAAGATCAAGGCGCAGGCAAAGGCTAGTCCAATGACGATGAGCTCCCGCGTATTGGTCATAACTCAGTTAGAGCAAAACTTGACGGTAGTTATCAAACTCTTCGAGAATGCGAGCATTGCCTCGCACCACGGCCGAAAGGGGGTCTTCACTATCGACATACGTAGGCAAACTCGTCGCCTCAAGTAGGTGTTCCCTCAGCCCCCGCAGCATGCTTCCTCCGCCGCAGAGCACCATGCCCCTATCGAGGATATCTGCCGCCAATTCGGGGGGCATCCTCTCCAGCACTCGGCGCACGCTAGCGACAATTTGAGCTACGGAACCGGATAGGGCTTCTCGTATCTCAACGGAATCTACTTGCATGACTTTGGGTAGCCCGGCTACAGTGTCGCGCCCGCGCACCGGCATACTCTCTTCTGTTTCCAACTCCGTTGCCGACCCGATTTTCCACTTGATGCTCTCAGCACCTTGGACGCCAATAAGCAGGTTGTGCTTTCTGCGCATCCACTCGGAAATTGACTGATCCATAGCTTCCCCAGCCACCCGCAGCGACTCGTGTTCGACTAGACCTGAAAGGGCAATTACGGCAACCTCCGTCGTCCCGCCACCAATATCGATAACCATTGAGCCGACGGCTTGGTGAACGGGCAATCCCATGCCGATAGCTGCGGCCATCGGCTCGCTGACCAAATGGACTTCTCTGGCCCCCACGCGCTCGCAGGAGTTTCGCACGGCCCGCTTCTCTACTTCAGTGCTGCCTGCCGGGACCGCTACCACGATCTTGGGCCGCACGAAAAGTTTGTTCTTTTTTACTTTGCGTATAAAGCTGCGAATCATCTCTTCGGTAACTTCAAAATCGGCAATAACGCCGTCTTTCAAGGGACGAATTATTTGAATCCCAGCGTTTTCACGCCCCATCATTTCCTTGGCCTCTGCACCGACGGCGATAACTTTTTGGGTGGAGACTTGGCGGGCGACAACCGAGGGTTCGTTGAGGACGATTCCCTTGCCTTTGACATACACCAAGGTATTGGCGGTGCCCAAGTCTATCCCTATTTCATGCGAAAAAAAACGCGAAAAAACGCTCATCTTGTATCTCCATCCAAAAAGTTAAATCTCGACTCTATAAGCCTTGGTATTGAGCTCCCCGGCATCGAGAGCATCCGTTGGTATCTATCTATAATAACCAAGGTGATTTGGATTTGCCAAATCATCCGCCCCCTTATATTTTCTAGCGCTAGCCAATTGTGAACACACTGCACGCAATTTTCAGGGAGGTAGCCCATTCCTATGAACAAGGCCGCGCGACATGTACTGCGGAGATTAGGTACCGACACTAGCTTGGACCACGAGCGTCAACAGCGCCTTTCGCGTGAGGTCCAAGAAGAGCAGCAAAAACGCCGGGAACAAGGAGCGGACCAAGATACTAGCTTCGAAACCATTCCCGAAGAAATGCTGACCGAGTCGGAAAAGCGCCACGAGAAGTATCGCCGCCAACAGGCCATGGCCGGGCGGTTCACCCCCGCTGCCGAGCGCCTGCCCATTATGACGGCTGAAGAGCGGGCCGCCCACAACAAGGATCGCCCCAAGCGGCATCAGACCTCGTTTGAAGGGCCGATTGAAAAACTAATCGAGAAGTACCAAGACCTAAAGGAAGTCCAACGCCACCTGACCTTGGGGCAATCCATGAAGTACGAGTTTACCAACGACGGTCGCGTCCTCGACAAAGAAGGCAATGTGATTTTCGATGGGGAAAAGATCGTCAGCAAACCCTAGGTTGGCGCGCTTTCCTAATTAAGACGCACAAGTGGCTTTGGCCGCGGATGCCTCTGTTATTTCGATTTCTCATCGGGTTTGGCCTGTTGGGCATTTGTGGCTGCAATCTCAATTACTATTGGCATCTGGCCCGCGGCCAAAGCCGCGTGGTGTACAAGCGCATTTCAGTCCAAGTTCTCCTCGCCCGCCCCGATTTAGCCGAACAAACTCGGACGCAACTGGAGCTGATTCAAGCCATTCTCCGCTACGCCGAAAGCGTGGGTCTGAAAACAGACGATCATTACACGACCTTCTACGATACGGGCGGCGGTCCGATCAGTTGGAATGTCAGCGCTTCTCCGCCCGACCGCTTCTCGCCCTATACTTGGGATTTTCCTTTCGTCGGCGAGGTCCCCTACAAAGGCTTCTTCCGCCGCGATTTGGCCGACGAGCAGCGCGATGCCCTCGCCGCCGCAGGGTACGATGCCATTGTCCGCCCGGTCAGTGCCTACAGCACCTTGGGATTTTTTTCCGATCCGATTCTCAGCCCAATGCTCGGCTACGCGCCCGATCAACTAGCCGATTTGATCCTCCACGAACTGACGCACGCCCTTGTCTATGCCCCAGGGCAGACCGATTACAACGAGAGCTTGGCGACCTTCGTCGGCCGTCAAGGATCCCTGCTCTTCTTGGCGCAGCACTTCGGAGCCGATACCCCGCTTTTGCAACAGGCCGAGGTGCGCCGAGCAGACGCGGCGCTCTTTCGGCACTTCATGGCTGAGACCGTCGCGGCGCTCGATAGCCTCTACTCACTGGAGCTGCCCCACAGTGTTGTACTCCGCGACAGGCAGGTCGTTTTTGCCGAGCGCCAGCGGGATTTCGCCCTCATTAGACCGCAGTTCACCCACAACTATTACAATGGATTCCTCCAGTGGGAACTAAACAATGCGCGCCTCCTGTCTTATCGTCGCTACAACACCAATCTAACGCTCTTTTCCGCTGTTTATCGAGCGCGCGGCGAAGACTTGGCCAGTGCCTTGGAAATTTTTGCGGCCTGTGCTGAAGACGACGACCCTTGGCAGTGCTTACGCGTCAGGACAGAGCCTGAAGGGGAGATGGACAGTGACAAAACTCGCGGACTTAGGGGTTAGAAAATCAACGAGGAACCCCTCTTAGCCGATTTTTTGGGTCCGAATGGTAGCTAAACACCTCTTGACAATGCTCTTGCTGACGACCCTAGCCTTTGGGCCAATTGGGTGCGCGGCTAGGTTGCAGTCCGCGTTAGTGGGATCGCTGATCGAGGATGTCAGTGCAGCCACCGCTCGCCACGACGACTTGGATTTGGTCGCCTCGGGCGTGCCTACCTTCTTGCTCTTATTAGAAGGGCTGCTAGTGGCCAATCCGCAAGACCCGCAATTGCTCTTAAGTGCTGCTGAGATATATACTTCCTATGCCACTTTGGTCGAAGTCGATGATCCTGAACGGGCCAAGCATCTGTACCACCGGGGCAAGGTGAACGGCCTCAAAGCCCTCGCCCTGCGCCTCAGTCAACCAGACTTACTCCAAGCACCGTATGCTGAATTTATCCGCGTCACTGACGACTTAGAGGCTTCAGACCTGCCGACCGTGTTCTGGGCCGCTTCGAGTTGGGGAGCTTGGATTAGTGCCAACATTGAATCCATGGCGGCACTGGCCGAATTGCCCAAAGTCATTAAACTCATGCAGTGGATCGTGGCCCAAGACGAGACCTTTCAATACGGGACTTCCCATGTCTTCTTGGGATCCTATTACGCAGCCCTGCCGCCGATGTTGGGCGGCAACCCGGAAAAGGCCGCCGAGCACTTCGACCGAGCCGTGGCCATCGGCAAAGGACAGGTGCTCATGGTGTACGTAGCCAAAGCCAAATTCTATGCTCGGAGCACTTTTGACCGGGCGCTATACGAATCCCTGCTCAACCAAGCCCTAACCAGCTCGGCAGACGCCGTACCGGAGCTTACCTTGCAAAACATCGCCGCCCAAAGACAGGCGCAGATCTTACTGGACCAAGCCGATGATTTCTTTTAAGGGACTTTTTGCAGTCGTCGCCGCGCTCGTAGCCAATTCTGTCGCGGCCCAACCCAATCACCTCCTCAAAATTGCGACCCTCGCCCCGGAGGGTAGTAGCTGGGCCACTGTCCTCCGCACCATTGATGCAGACGTGCGGCAGGAGACAGATGGCAACGTAGGGTTCAAAATCTATCCCGGTGGCGTTCAAGGCGACGAGAAGGTCGTATTGCGCAAGATGCGCATCGGCCAGCTTCACGGCGGTAATTTTGGCGGCCAAGGCGTCAGCCAGACCTTGCCCGATGTCCTCGCGCTGCAAATGCCCTTTCTCTTCGACAGCTATGCCGAAGTGGATTACGTACTCGAGAAAATGGATGCCTTTTACCGACAGGGATACGAGGGACGGGGCTATATCTTTCTCGGTTGGGCCGACATCGGCTTTGTCCACATTCTCTCGCAGCAACCCGTAGCTACTGTCGAGGACATGCGCGCCCAAAAGGTATGGCAGCTACCCGACGAACCGCTTACCTCCGTGCTTTTCCGCTTAGCCGGCGTCACCTCGGTTCCCCTGAACATCCCGGACGTCCTCCTCGGGTTGCAGACTAACCTAATCGATGTGGTGTACGCTTCGCCATCGGCGACCATTGTCCTCCAATGGTTTACCCGGGCAAAATACGTCACCCAACTGCCCATCAACTACACCCTAGGCGCACTCTTGATCGACAAGCGAGCTTTCGACAAAATTCCCGCCGAAGATCGCGAACACATCCACCGCATAGCTCGGCAGCGCATGGCCGCTCTGAATCAGCGCAACCGCCGCGAAAACGACGAAGCCATGACCGTGTTACAGGCCAACGGCCTGTCGCTGGTCGAGGTCAACCCAAACGATGTAGAGACCTTTAAGGACCTCGTCACCAGCGCCGAAGCCGAACTCGTGGGCCAAGCCTTTTCCCGTGAGGCCCACGAGCAAATAGCGCGACACCTCCAAGACTCTCGCCGGACTTCCCCTTGAGCGGTCAGCACGTCCTCCACCGCCTTGAAACCGGCTTCCTCGTCCTTTTGGTCGCCTGCCTGCTGGCGCTGACCTGTGGTCAGATTCTCGCGCGCAATCTGTTTTCCATCACCTTCTTGGGCACCGAAAGTCTCGTACGACACCTCGTGTTGTGGATTGGACTAGCCGGCGCGTTGGTGGCCACCCGGCTCGACAAACACATCCGCATTGACGCTGCGTTGCGCCTGCTACCCGCCCGGGTGCGAGCTATTGTCCTGAGTGGCGCGGACTTTTTTGCCGCCGCGCTTTGCTCCTATCTAGCCTATATCGCTGGGCGCTTTGTGCTCGATGAACGCGCATTCGGCACGACGGCTTTCTTTGCAGTCCCCGCTTGGATCGCCCAATTGTGCTTTCCCCTCGTCTTTGGCCTGATGGCGCTGCGCTTTCTCTTGCAGGGTATGCGCCGCCTTCGCACTCCGGCAGATCGCCCGTGAGCAGCCTCATAGCAACCCTAGCCGCCCTAGCCGGCGTCCCGCTCTTTGTGATCATCAGCGCGATGGCCCTTTTGCACTTCTCCATCGCCGAGATCGATTTAACCGTCGTATTCATCGAGATGTACCGGCTAGCCGAAACGCCGACCTTAACTGCTATTCCGCTCTTTGCCCTCACGGGTTTTCTCCTCGCTGAAAGCGGCGCAGCGTCTCGGCTGGTGCGATTCTCTCAAGCTTTGCTAGGCTGGCTGCCGGGAGGATTGGCCATTATGGCCATTATCGTCTGTGCCCTCTTCACGGCTTTGACCGGAGCTTCGGGGATGACGATTGTCGCGCTCGGCGGACTGCTATTGCCTGCTCTGCGCCAGCAGCGCCTGCCCGATTCATTTTCCCTCGGACTAATTACCACTTCGGGCAGCTTGGGATTACTCTTTCCACCGAGTTTGCCGCTGATCATCTACGGCATTGTATCCGAGACGCCGGTAGATCAGCTTTTTATCGCGGGTATCGCCCCCGGCTTGCTTTTGGTAGGTGCCCTGTCTTGCTACAGCCTGTTCCAAGGTCGTCGCAATGCCGCTCCCGAGCGTCCTACCGGATGGCGCGAATTACCGCGGGCCTTTGTCGCTTGTAGTTGGGAGCTTCTGCTGCCGGTGGTGATTTTCGGGGGGATCTACGGAGGCTTTATCGCCGTCAGCGAAGCCGCGGCCTTGAGCGCCCTGTACGCTCTAGTGGTGGTAGTGCTCATTCGCCGCGAGGTCCCCATTGGGCAACTGCCGAAGATCATCTGCGACAGCATGGTACTCGTCGGCGGCATTTTTGTCGTCTTGGCCGCGGCCATGGCCTATACCAATTACCTCATTGATGCGGAAATTCCAACGCGCTTGCTCGCCTATATAGAGACTCACATCAGCAGCCGCCTGCTCTTTTTGATTCTCCTCAATGTGTTTCTGCTAGCGGTTGGCTGTATGATCGACATGTTCTCCGCCCTCCTCATC
>JAJEEZ010000304.1:0-4367 GCA_022820705.1 Candidatus Latescibacterota bacterium
GTGTGGATGACCGCCGGGGATTTCGACGGCGATGGCCACCGGGATGTGGTGGTGGGTGCCGACCGAGCCTCGGGGGCGGCGGGGGCTGTTGAGGCGGGACGGGTGTATGTCCTCTACGGTCCGCTGGATTCGGGCACTACTATTGATCTGGCGGCTGCGGAACACCCCTTGAGTATTATCTACGGCATCGATGCTCTAGACCACGCTGGTTCGACTGTGGCTGCTGGCGACTTTGACGGCGACGGGTACGACGACATCGCCATTGGCGCGGCGGCTTTCGGTACCTTGCGCAATGCGTATCATCGCACTGGCGGCGCTGGGGATGGCCCGGAAAACCAGCGCGAAAACGCCGGGGAAATGTACGTGGTGTACGGCGGTCCGCAGCGTCCTGCGGCCATTGATTTAGCCGGAGATCCGCCCACTGATCTGACCGTCATTTACGGTGCTGATGGTGGCGGGGGTTCGCCCGACCGGCTGGGCGAGGAAATCGTCTTGGCCGATATCGACGGCGACGGCATCCAAGACCTATTTATCGGCGCGTACCGGGCCGACGGTCCGGGTAATAGTCGCGCCGACGCTGGCGAGGTGTACGTGGTGTACGGCGGTTCCCAGCGGCGCGGACAGCGGCTGGATATGGCCGCGCCGCCGGCCGACGTTACTGTTATCTACGGTGCCCGTCCCGATGCCATTACTGGCGACGCCTTAGCTGCCGGCGATATCCACGGCGATGGGTACGACGATCTCTTTGTCGGCGTGCCTGGTGACGAGGGGCCGCTCAGGCGGCGCTTCGCTGGCGGTTTCGCGGTGTTGGCCGGCGGTCCCGATTTGCCGCACGAGATTGACTTGGCCGATCCCGCAGTACCGGTCGTGTGGATTCAAGCACCCGACCGGATTGATTTTTCGGCCTATTGGGGGGCCAGCGGCGATATGGATGGCGACGGGCGGGTGGACGCCATCCCCAACGGCATGGCCGGCGACGGGCCCGACAATCGACGCGAAAACGCGGGGGAAGCCCACATCATCAGTGGTGCTGCACTGTCCCGATATTTGCCCGGCATGGTCGTCCCCACGGCCGTGGAAGAGGTGGAACAAACCACCCCCGACAAGGCCGCTCTGTTGGCCAATTACCCCAATCCGTTCAACAGCTTCACGCGAATTCCCTTCGTGCTGCCGGTTGAGACGGATTATGACTTGGCTATTTACGGGGTCGATGGCCAATTGGTGCGCCAACTGACCAGTGGCCGGGGGGTGGGTCGCTACCTATCCGGGTGGGATGGCCGCAACGACGAGGGGCGTCTGGTGGCCTCCGGGGTCTATTGGGCGCGTTTGCGCGTGGGCTCTCAACTGTACCGGCGGGCGCTGGTGTACATCAAATAACCCTTTCTCTAATCCATCTCAAGGCTGCGCCGGTTCCAATCCCAACAGCACGATCAAGAACGAACGCACCCAATAGGCGCTGTTCATGTAGGGGTTTTCGGCCGAGGGCCAGTTTTTCCAATAGGTCTGGTTGTGGGGGATGCGGTGGAACCACTGGAGCAGGGGAATGGCCGGCAATTCGGCCAGCCAGATCTCGAGGGCTTGGCGGAAGAGCGGCACGAGCGCTGGGTCGTCGGGTGCGGTCTGGCCCATCTGATCGACCAAGTGGTCGAAATCCGCGTTGCGCCAGCGCCAGAAATACGGAGTGGCCGTGCCGGTGGGCTGGACGTAGCGGCTGTGGTAGAGCCGCAGGGTGAAGTACGGGTCGCGCACTGAGCCGCCGTTGCCCATGACAAAGGCGCGGGCCGTGCCTTGGGTCATGCGGGTATAGGCGTCGGAAAACATGCGGAAGGAGGCGTCGAAACCCGCGCGGCGGAGTTGCTCGACCAGCACGGGCGTGAAGTCCTGGAAGAGGGAGGGAAAGACGACGACCGGGATTTTCAGGCGCTCGCCGTTCTGCTGCCACATGCCTTCCGCATCTCTGCTCCAACCCTTGCGTTCCATAATAGCTGCGGTCTGGGCTAGGTCGTGTTGCCCCACGGGATACTTTTCTAATAGATCCTGAACTTGGTTGATGTAGTGCATCAGCGGTGGGAAGTGGGGGAACGGCAAAAGGGTGTACTCGCCGGCCCCTTGCCAGCCGATGGCCACGAGCTGTTCGCGGTCGATGGCGTGGTTTACGGCCCAGCGAATGTCCGGGTCGTCGAAAGGCGGCTCTAGGTTGTTGAAGCCGAGGGCTGGCGGCCACCAGTCTCGATAGCCGTAGGGCAGTTGGCGGCCCGACCACGTGGTGACGTTGGGGTTTTGGTCGAGGAGGGTCTTGATGTTGGAGGGACGCAAGTCGATGCACTGATCCATCTGGTTGGCGAGGATGAGTTGAACCCACTTGTTCTCGTCGCCTTGGGGCAGGTAGATGATGCGCTCGACCCGGGGCAGACGCTGGAAGCCGATTTGGGCGGCCCACCAGTCCTCGCGCAAATCCCAGAGCCGCTGCTGAGGCTCGGAAAGGGCGAGGCGGTAGGGGCCGCTGACGACCGGCAGGCCGCGCGCCAAGTCGAGGTTTTTGAACGAGGTCGGGTCCTCGCCCTCCCAGATGTGCTTGGGCACGATGTGGATGCCGTTGCCGAAGTTGTAGGTAAAATAGGAGAACACGAAGCGGGGGTTGGGCGCTTTGAGTACGAACCGCGCCGTTAGCGAATCCGGGACTTGGACCTCGGCGACCCAAGTGTCCATGTCGGTTGAAAAGGCCAGCTCTGGGGCGTGGGCCTTGAGCATGTCAATGGTGAACTTGAGATCGTGGGCGGTCCAAGGCCGTCCATCGCTCCACGCCACTCCCTTGCGAATGTGGATCGTCACTTCCGTGTAGTCTGCGTTGTACTCGTGGCGTTCGGCGATCCAGGGTATGACGTGGTCTTTTTCTACGTACGCGTTGTAGAAGTAGAGCGGCTCAAACAGGTAGTCGAAGCCTGGGGATTGGGTGCCGACGATAAAGGGATTGAACGAGTCGTAGTCCCGCATCTGCGGCAGGCCGAGGATGAGGGTGCGGTTGCGGGGGACGTGCTTTATGCCCCCTTCGTCGAAGCCACAGGCGGCAAGTGCCAAGCTGCCGAGCAAGCCCCAGGCGGCGAATTTTGTCTTTTGGAGGAGTTTTCTCATACTTGTCTCGCTAAGCGTGCGCTTGCAAAGGGTGCGCAACATCCGAATAATAGAGGGACGACCTATATGGCGATGACGAGAATCTTTTTGCTTATGGCAGCACTACACGGCGCGAATGTAGCCCTAGCGGAGACCGAGGTCAAAGGCCGCCCGGCCTTGGTGCTCGACGGCGAGGCGGCCCGGGTAGTAGTCGATTTGCTGGGCGGCACCACGGGCAATCGCGCCAAAGCGATAGAAGCTGCGGCAGGGGCTGTTGAACGCACGGATGCAGATATAGAGATGGAAGTCGATGCGCTATTTATCGAGTAGGTTTTTTGGAGGAGTGCTGGCCCTGTTGTTGATGGGGTGCGGCGAGGACGAGACCATCATCGCTCGGATCGGTGAGGAGGAGATTGGGCAGGCAGAGTTTGAGGCTTTTGTCGAGCGCTTGCCGCCGGGGTTGCGCAGTTCTAAGGAAGGACGCGCAGCCGACCGGGAGCACTTACAGTCGATGATCGACGAGGAGCTGATGTTCGCCGAGGCGCGCGCGATCGGGATCGACACCATCTTGGCGGTTGAGCACCAGCTCCGCGAAATGGTGCGACAGCGCCTCGTGGAGCGCTATCGCGCCCAAGTCATTGTGCCGCAGGTGGAGATCACAGGCGAAGATGTCGAGCGCGCCTTTGCGGAGATGGGGTTTGACCGCGAGCGGCTCTTCAGTCGCATCTTGGTGCGCACTCGTGAGGAGTTGGAGGCGGTCGGGCGCGACTTGCGCGAGGGCCAGCCCTTTGAGGAAGTGGCCGCGCGCTTTGCCGCCAACGACCTCTTTGCCACGCAGGGCGATGGCGTGGTCGGCTGGATCGGGCGCACGCAATCCGCGCGGCGGTTCTCCATCCCACCCGCCGTCTTTGTGGGTTTGCCCGTTGGGGAGGTGGCCGAGCCGGTCGCGCTGGCCGGCGGCTACCAGGTCTTCCGCTTTATCGAGGATCGCCCGGCCGCGCTCGGCGATTACAGCGACGAAGTGGCCGAGCGGTTGCGCAAGGAACGGACGCGGGAGAAGGAGGAAGAGGAGTTTGAACGCCTCCGCCTCGGCTACGACGTGCGCCTAGATCCAGAGGGCAAGGCCATCTTGCTCCAGAGTTTGGACCGACCCCTGACGACGGACGAGTTGAATCACCCCTTCTACGCGTACGAAGGCGGCACAATCAGCGTGGCCGAGGGTTTGGGCAGCCTGCAGGCGGTTGGAGCACAGGGCG
>JAJEEZ010000390.1:0-4712 GCA_022820705.1 Candidatus Latescibacterota bacterium
CCTCCTAGATAAAATGCTCAGATGCGATTGATAGGCTTTGCAGGGTAAAACAATACATATAGGTTTTTCTTGCCAACCCGAACCTATTGAGGAAGGAGTGTAAAAGGCATGGCTTTTTCAATGGCAGTGCAGCTCGAAGACGTGTGGAAGCGCTTCGGCGCGGTCGAGGCCGTGCGCGGGGTGTCGCTGCGCGTGCCCGCGGGGTGTATCTACGGGCTGTTGGGTCCCAACGGCGCGGGTAAGACGACCCTTATCCGCATGATTATGAGCATCTTCTTCGCCGACTCCGGGCGCATCGGCCTGCTGGATGGGCAACATGCTCTCGCGGTCAAAGACCAGCTCGGCTATCTGCCCGAGGAAAAGGGCTTGTATAAGAAGATGAAGGTCGCCGAGGTGATGATCTATTTCGCGCGGCTCAAGGGGGTTGCCGCGGATGTGGCGCAGCAGCGGGCCGCCGAGTTGTTGCAGCGCTATGGCCTCGGCGACTATCAGGATCGGCGCTGCGAGGTGCTGTCCAAGGGCATGGAGCAAAAGGTGCAATTGCTCTCGGCGCTGATCCACGAGCCCGAGTTGGTCATTCTCGACGAGCCTTTTTCTGGGCTGGACCCGGTCAACCGCGATCTGATGCGGGACGTCATCTTGCAGATGCGCCGCGATGGCAAGACAGTGATCTTCTCGACTCACCTGATGGAGCAGGCCGAGCAGCTATGCGACTTTGTCGCGCTGATCAACAAGGGGCAAAAGGTAGTTGATGGCGCGTTGGGCCAAGTGCTCGCCAGTGGGGGGCGCGCCGCAGTGCTCGACTACGATGGCGACGGGCATCTGCTGCGCGATCTGCCGGGCGTGACTCGGGTCAATGACTCGGGTAAGCGGGCCGAGCTTTTTCTGGCCGAGGACGCGGACTCGCAAGCGCTGTTGGCCGCGCTCGTCCCCAAGGTGCAGATACGGGGTTTCGCCCTGCGCACGGCCTCTTTGCACGAGATTTTCATCCGCGCCATAGGGGAGGCCGACGATGCGTAAAATTGCTTTAGTTGCGCGGCGCGAATACGCGGAGCACGTCCGCACCAAGGGATTTTGGATCGGCGTCTTGGCCTTCCCGCTCATCCTCGCGTTGAGCGTTGTAGTGCCCGTGCTGTTGAGCGGAACCAAACAGGCGCGGACTTATGCTGTGATCGACCACTCGGGTTTTGTGCTACAGGAGGTGGAGAAGAGTACTTTGGCCGAAGATTTGGGCATAGTGCTGCGGGACGCGGCGGAGCGCTACCGCGATGGCGGTCAGACTTGGGAGCGCTTGCCGGATGCGGTCCGGGCCGCCGCAAAGGGCTATGTGAGCTTGGACGAAGCGGAGCGGCCGGCGCTGATTCAGGACCTCGCTGCGGGCGAAGATGAGATTTCGGCTGGCCTCGTCGAGTGGTGGCAGCAGGTGTCGGCTGAAGAGTTAGAGGCCCTCGACTTGGAACTCTCGCGCAGCCGCTATGCTCGGGTGGAGGTGCCCAGCGGCGACGATCCGCCAGCCGCGCTCAATCGCATGGTGAACGACGGCTCGCTCTTTGCGTACTTCGTCATCTCCCCAGATCCAGTCGCCAGCGACGAGGGATGCAAATACATCTCTTTGAACCTGACTGACCAGGACTTGCGCCATTGGTTTGCAGACCGGGCGTTCCAAGTGGTGCGGGCGCGGCGCATTGAACAGGCGGGTCTCGACGCGGAGACGAGCGACTGGTTGCAAACCCCACTGCATTTTGCGGAGCGCAAGGTCGATAAGCGCGGCGACGAGGCCGAGGTTTCCACCGTCGATAGGGTCCAACAGTGGGCTGTCGTACCGTTCGTCTATCTGTTGTGGATGGCGATATTTATCAATGCGCAGACGCTTATGACCAATACTGTGGAGGAGAAGTCGTCGCGTCTCATTGAAGTGCTGCTGTCCGCGCTCTCGCCCTTTGAGCTGATGGCTGGCAAGATCGCCGGTACGGCTGCGGTTGGGCTGACTTTGGTCTTTACCTGGGTCGCGTGTGTCGCGGTGGGAGTGGTGATCGCGCCGGTCGCGTTGGGGGGTGATGTGGCCTCCATCGTCGGCATTGCCAGTACGCCGCTCTACTTGTGGTCCTTTGTCTTTTACTTCTTAGCTGGCTTCCTGCTGTACGCCTGCCTGTTGGTGGGGGCCGGTTCGCTGTGCAATAGCTTAAAAGACGCGCAGAGCCTAATGTTGCCGCTCCTCGTACCGCTGATCGTGCCGTTGCTCACCATGATACCCATCACCCAAGACCCCAACGGCACCTTGGCGCGGGTTATGTCCTACATCCCGCTCTTTACCCCTTTTGTCATGATGAATCGGGCCGCTGGCTCGCTGCCCCTGTGGGAGTATTTGGCTACTACGGTGCTGCTTTTGTTGTCCATCTATTTCGCAGTGCGAGGGGCGGGCAAGGTATTTCGCATCGGCATCTTGATGACGGGCAAGCCGCCGCGCTTGGGAGAGGTCATGCGTTGGCTGACGGCCAAAGAAGACATCAGCCCGGCAGAGCGCGAAGCGGATCAGGTCAGTTGAGCGGAATCAGGCGATTGGCGAGAACGCGGATGTTGTGCTCGATGGTGGGGGCGTCCGAGGCGTTGCCGGCTTGGCGGAGGTACTCGTTAAAGGCCTCAATGGCCTTGAGGTACTCGCGGGTGTGGTGGTAGAGGAAGCCGAGGTCGCGGTAGTTTTCGGCTTCGGCCGGTAGTAGATAGGCGATTTTCTCGGCCCAGCGGATGGCGGTGGAAAACTCGCGGGCTTGGAAGTGGAGGCGTTTGAGGTTGCGGAGCATGCGCACTAAGATGTGCAGCGACGAGGTCGGCTCGATGAACTCGGGGGCCAATTCGAGCCGACGGCCCTCAATGACCGGTAGCCGCTCGCTCAAAGACTGGCTATCGACAAAAGCGCCGTCGGCAAAGGGATCGACGAAAAGCGGCTCGTCGCCTTGGGTGCTGCGCACGAGGAAGTGATGCGGAAAATTGACCCCTGCGAGGGGGAAGGACAGCCGCTTGCCCAACTCTAGATAGACGACCGCGAGGGTGATGGGAATGCCGAGGCGGCGGTCGAGGACCTCGTTGAGGTAGCTGTTGCGGGGATCGTCGTAGTGGGTGCTGTTGCCCCGGAAGCCGAGGTCGCCGAACACGTATTGGCTCAGATTGGCCAGCGAGGCCGGCAGGGAATCGGCCGCGGCATAGCGGGCGCGAAAGTCCTCGCTGAGCGCGTCGAGTTGCCGCAGGTAGTGTTCGATATTGAGGTCGGGATAGGCTTGTAGGGCGATGAGCAAGGCTCCGCGGGCGAGGTCAATCTCGCCGGAGGAGTCACGTGCCTTTTGGACGAGCGCGAAGAAAGGGTCGGAAGGCCGTGGACGCATAAAAGCTGCGACCCCGGTTAGACGCTGCGGTTGTGAATCCAACTAAACCGCAGCGGTGCGGTGCCGTTTAGCCGCCGCTCGTTCCGCTCGGCTAGTCTGGCGTAGCGCGGCCCGAGCGAGCATAAGTAGTCTTGGGCGGCGGCCGCTTCGCCCGTGAGGCCGCAGAGTGAATCCAACCCCCACTGGCGAACTAAGTGCTGGGTGATTTCGGCGTAGTGCTTGGCCGTGTACACCCCGAGTCGCTGGGCCACGATCGAGAAGTGTTCAAAGAGGTCGGGATCCTGCCCGTCGGTCATTAGGTGAGCGGGCATAACTACTTGGCGTTTCATTAGGTCGCGGAAGGCCAGTATTGCGCCGTTGGGATCTAGCTCGAAAATTTTCTTGATAAAGTTCGTGTACGCTTTTTCGTGGCGGGCTTCGTCGCCGGCCACGACGCCGCAGATGGTCTTGAGGTGCGAATCGCCGGCCTTTTGCGCTAGGCGGGCCACGTTGCTGTGGGAAATGCGGGTCGCCCGTTCTTGGAAGGATGTATAGACGAAGCCCTTGTAGGGATCTTGGGCGGCCTGCGGGTTGAAGCCATTGCGCAGCAGGTATTGGATCGTCGTCTCAATGGCGCGCATATCGACGCGGCCGGTGAGGAAGAGGTATTTGTTGAGCAGGTCGCCGTGGCGATTTTCCTCGGCGGTCCAACCGCGCGACCACTGGGCCCACGGGCTGGGATCCGTGCCGGTGGTGTCGGATACGCCTTCAAAGCTGTTGAGCAAGGTTTGATAGGTGGGCAGGGCTTCCTCGGTGATCATGTCGCCGACGAGGACGACGAGGACATCGTCGGGAAGCGCTTGGGCGCGGGTGCGGAATTCGCGGATGGAGTCTTCCCAGTTTTCCGCGCCCACATTTGGAAGAAAATCGTCGGGCTGCCAACTGTCCTCTACGGATTTGAGCAACTTGAGTTGGCCCCTGACAAAATCCTCCATGCTCGCGATGACTTCTCTCTTGTGCGGATTCAACGGAATTTCTCCATCAGTGAGTGTTTGAAAGATACCGCAGACGGCATGGGTTTATATAAATATGGAATATAAGACAAAATGGACAAATTGAGCTATGGATTCAAGCAGCGTTTCCTCGGTAAGCCCTTGTTGACGTACCGCTGGCGACTCGCGCCAAAAGTGGCGCACGCCGCCATAAACGCGGGCGATGACTACGCTCCTCTTAAAATTCTATGTAGTTGTTTACAAATAGGTTGCGACTCGCAAAAAAACGACGGTACGCCCTTTGCTAATAAACGGGGTGAATCCCTTACCCCAACAAGGAGGATACCTTGGTGAACAAAGG
>JAJEEZ010000138.1:0-3655 GCA_022820705.1 Candidatus Latescibacterota bacterium
GTTTGACGGAGATCGATAATGTCTTCCTGCTTCGGCGAGCAAAGCGACTCCCGGCTGGAAAACGCGACGACGCCAACGAAGTACGCGCTGCTCATAAGGACAACCCTATACAAGCTGATGTTATCTGGAGCTTTGTAGAAGAGATACAGGCTTTTGTGCAAGCAGTCTGGTACGATCCAGATGCCGCACTCAAGAGAGGTTCGTTCGTGTGATCGTGGAAAAAGTGAATATTTTTGAGACCGACTGGTATCGAGATATCAAATCAAAGATGACGCCGGGCGATAATCTGAGGATCTATCGGGAGAATCGCGGTTTGACTCAGGCCAAATTGGGTGAGATGCTTGGCAATGTTCCCCGTCAGCATATCTCAAACATGGAGAGAGGGGTACGGTCGATTAGCTTAAAAACGGCCCGGAAATTGGCAGCGCTATTTAAGGTATCCCCTGAGAAATTCATTTGAGAGACAGATCCACTGAGACTCTTCAACATCCCCAGCCACAATCCAAACGGCCAATTCGCAGCGAAGTAGAGCTGCGAATGCTCTACGACCACACCTGCTAATCCCCCTCAAAACCGCAACGCAAACACCGTCCGCACCCCCGGTTCCGAGCGGGCGGAGATGGACCCTCGGTGGAGCCGCATGATTTGGCGGCACAGGCTCAGCCCAATGCCCGAGCCGTCTGGTTTGGTCGTGAAAAAGGGGATGAAGACCTTGCCGAGCGCTTCTTCGACGATACCCGGCCCATTGTCCGAGACCTCGACGACGACCTTGTCGTGCGCCAGATGAGCGGTTAAGTCAACGCGGGCCCCAGCGTGGCCGGCTGTGGCTTCGCGGGCATTGCTCAGCAGGTTGATGAGGATCTGCTCGACTTGCTCGGGGTCGGCGGTCAATTCGAGGCTGGGGGGGTTGACCTCGGTGTGCAACTCGACCGCGGACTCGGCGAACTGGGACCGCATTAGCTGCTCCACTCGGGCGAACAGACCGGCTACCGGGACAATCTCAAAGGACGGCGCTGGGACGCGGGTGAGGTCGCGATAGGCTTCGACAAAGTGTAGCAGGCCCTCGCTCCGGCGCTGGATGGTGCTCACCGCAGTGCGGATGTCTTCGGTGGTCTCGGCATCGAGGGCGTCGTCTTTTAGCATGCCGTCCGCAGTGGCAGTCAGCGAAGCAATGGGGGTGATGGAATTCATGATCTCGTGGGTGAGCACGCGGATCAGGTTTTGCCAAGCCTCCATTTCTTTTTCGTCGAGATCGGGGCCAATGTCGTGGAGGGCCACTAGGGTGTGCCTGCGGTCGCCTATCTGGAACACCGATGCGTGCAAGGCGAGTCGGACTTCTTCCAAACTCACTAAGTCGCGTCCCCCAGGACCGAGGCTTTGCAGGGTGGTGGTTAAGGTGGGATTGACGCGGTTGAGATCGGCGATGTGGCCCAAGCGGGGCACCCCCAACAGCCGCTTGGCTGCGTTGTTGATCAGCGACACCTCGCCAGCGTTGTCGAAGACGATCAAGCCGACGCCAATGTGCTGCACCACGGTTTGCAGGTAGCGCGCTTGTTCTTCCTTTTCGGCCCGCGCTTGGCGAAAGGCGTCGAGGACCTCGTTGAACGCGGTCTTGAGTTCGTCGAAAGAGGAGCCGAGGCCGCCGGTGACAAAGGTCTGGGAAAAGTCGGCGTAGCGGATGGCGTTCAAAAAGCGCGTCAGATCGCGGTTGGCGCGCTCGACGTAGTAGATGAGCGCGTAGAGCTGGTAGAGCAGGACGAAGCCGACGACGATGGGGACGGCTAGATGATAGGTTCCTTTGGCTAGTATGTAGAACAGCAGCCACAAGGTGGCACCGAGGAAGGCGACGCGCAGCACGATCCGCGTGCGGAAGGCGCGGGCTCCTTGTATTAAGCGGTGTAGGACACCCCTAAAGGCCATACTTCTCCATGCGGCGATAGAGGGCCGTGCGGGTCAAGCCGAGTTCGCGCGCGGTTTGGCTGACGTTGCCTTGGTGCTTGCGCAGCACCCGGGCGATGACCTCGCGCTCGACGTCTTCGAGATTGTAGCTGTCAAAGGCGACGGATTCTTCAGGTGACGGGGCCGCGGTCAAGGGGAAATCGTCTGCGGTTAGTCGGTCCCCTTCGCTCATAATGACGGCGCGTTCCACGGCGTGTTGCAATTCTCGCACATTGCCCGGCCAAGCGTACGTGCGCAAGTGGGCGAGCGCTTCGGCGGTCAGGCCGGTCAGCGCCTTGCGGTACTTGGTCCGGTATAGGTCGAGGAAATGACGGGCCAATAGCGCGATGTCCTCCGGGCGCTCGCGCAGGGGCGGTAGGTCGATTTCCACAGTGTTGATGCGGTAGAGGAGGTCCTGGCGGAAGGTGCCGGCTGTGGCCATTTCGTGGATGGGCTGGTTGGTGGCGCATATAAGGCGCACGTCCACGGATACGGGCTGGTTGGCACCGACGCGGACGACCTGCTGGTTTTGCAGGGCCGCGAGCAGCTTGACCTGCAAGGACAGGGGCAGGTTGCCGATTTCGTCGAGGAACAGGGTGCCCCCGGAGGCGATCTCAAAGCGGCCGGCGCGGTCGCTGCGGGCGTCGGTGAAGGCACCTTTGACGTGGCCGAAAAGCTCGCTCTCGAACAGGGTTTCGCTCAGGGACCCCATATCGACGGCGATGAAGACTTCGTCGGCGCGCGCCGAGCGGCGGTGGATCTCTCGCGCCACCAGTTCCTTGCCCGTGCCGTTCTCGCCGAGGATGAGGACGCTGGCGTCGGTGGCGGCCACCTTGGCCATTGTCTGAAAAACCTCTTGTAAGACCGGGGCCTCGCCGATGAGGTCGCCGAAGGGCTGGTCGAGGTCTGCGGACAGCCGCTGCTGGCGCGAGCGGAGGTGGTGGGTTTCCCGGCGCGAGCGGTGCAATTCCACGGCCGCAGACACGGTGGCGAGCAGTTTCTCGTTCTGCCAGGGTTTGAGCACAAAATCGACGGCTCCCTCTTTGACGGCGCGCACGGCCATCTCGACATCGCCGTACGCGGTGATCAGCAAGACGACGGCGGTCGGGTCTAGGTCGCGGATTTGCTGGAGCCAGTAGAAGCCCTCCCGGCCGCTGGTTGCCTCCTGCGTGAAGTTCATGTCGAGGAGGACGACGGCCGGCGACTCCTGTTTGAGGGCACTCGGAATGGCTTGGGGATCGGTCTCGGTGCGGACTTGGTAGCCCTGCTGCTTGAGGAGCAAGCGGGCGGCGACGAGCACGTCTTGATTGTCGTCCACGACGAGGATGCGGGCGGCTTCAGCAGACATGGGATATGCTCCCTAGTGTACGCCAGCGGACAGTAGGTGTATCACCAGCGGACAGTAGCGCTGGGGAGGGCAAGGAGGCGATTTTACTCATCTTCTTTTTTATCAATGGGTTAGGAATGTGGCATGTATCTTGCTATTTCTGGAGAAAAGGCTGCGACAAGATAAGGTGGTAAATGCTATGCCCGCAAATATTCGACTATTCTCCAAAGAGCGCTCCTCCGAGCCGAGCCCCGGCAGCACCCGTCCCGGCGGCGGCGTTGGCATGGACCGCAAAATCGAAAAGCCTCGGTTTACGCCCAAGCGCATCGCCATAGGCGCGACTGCTTTGCTGTTGGCCGGGCTATTCGGATACGCTCTGCTCGCGGATTT
>JAJEEZ010000421.1:0-5694 GCA_022820705.1 Candidatus Latescibacterota bacterium
CCGATACGTTCCTGCAGCGCCATGCACGGGAAGCCCCGATCAAGGGCGATGGTTAGTAAGTAGATACGCGAGCACATCTTATCCGGGACAATAGGTTATGGAACGCCGCTTGCCTGCACAGTATTCGATGATTTCGGAGACGGTCGTGAGGAGATTGACGATCTGTTTTGTCGCCCTTCTTCTCCCGCTGGCTCTAAACGGGGCATGGGCCCAGTCGAAGGGTTACAGTTTGGGTGCGGACCGGGTGGAGGTGCGGACCCAGGCGCATTGGCAGGCTTGGAGTTTTCCGAGCGATATGGTGACCATAACGCCGTCTGGCTCGGTGCAGTCCAGATTTATACAAGTACCGCACAACGCCATATTGAATGTGGCCGACTTCAGCTATCCCATTGATGGCAGCTTGCAAGATCAGTACGCCAATTCGTTCAAGGATGAAAACAACACGCTGCTGGCGCGCGGGGGTATCAAAAGGGCTGGTTCAAATCCGCAGCTAGCGGAGCGGGCCATTGACGCAGATCCGACTACAGCTTGGGAGCCGGACTCGGTTGATCCCCTGCGGGACTGGGTGGTGGAGATTGATCTTGGCCGTCTGGTGTCGGCTACCAAGGTCGTTGTGCGCTTTGCCGAAGAAGGGGATCCGTTTCTGCAATTCAGGGTGCATTCGGCAGGGGGACAAAACCCTTTTGGCACGGCCGATCGCAGTGGTGCCTTGGACTACACCTTCGTTGGCGGCACTACCCAACCCAATCGCGACCAGCGAGTCTTTGAGTTTGACCTCGCACCACTGGGCACCCATACAGAAGAGTGGACGGGCCGCATTATACAGTACCTGCGCGTCGCGGCCACGGCCACCAATGGCGAACGGGCGCAACAACTCTCTGCCGAGGAGTATCAGGCGTTGGCAGCAGATAATCAAGGCGCGGTGGAATACGTCTGGAAAATCGCTGGCGAAGAGCGTCTGGTAACAGCCGAGCGCTACGATCAGTTGCCACTTGAGCAGCAGGGCGGGGTGCGCTATTACCGCCGCGAACGGCCCCAACTCGCCGAGGTGGAAGTGTGGACGGTGGGTGAGAACATCGCCTTGGGAATCGTAGAGCGTGGCGGTAATTTACACGATGTCAATCCCAATTCTTCGCCTGAACTTGCCGTTGACGGCAACGTGCGCACTGAGTGGCAGGGCATGGTTTACTTCCCCACCGGAGAGACCGCTGAGTGGGGCCTGTTGAACGTGAATCTGGGCTCGCACTTTTTGGTCCATGCCGTGCGCATCATTACCCGCATCGGCGGAAGAAATCTGATTGGTTATACATTGCGCGGTTCGGACGGCTCGCTGGCACCCGATGGCAGTTTGATCTGGGAGGAATTGAGTGGTGAGACGCGGCAGCTAAACCAGAATACGCGGCTGTTCGAGGATCGCTTTGCGCCGCGCCCAATACGCTTTTTAGAATTCCGCAACCTAGATATTGCCCGCCGCACTAGGGCCCATGAAGGGCACCGGATACTGAGCACGGTGACTGAAATCCAAGTTTTCGCCAACGGATACCTACCGATCCTCGAGATGACTTCTGATCTCATTGATTTGGGGAGTTCCAAGACGCTGACGACCATCGACTGGGAAGCCGACACGCCCGCGGGCACGGCGATAGAAGTCCGCACTCGCACGGGAAACGATCTGCGCGAAGTAAATCGCTATTTCAAAAAAGACGGTACGGAAGTAGCCAACAAAGAAGAATACGAGAAGCAGCCGGCCTTCTTCAGGGGGGAAATCCTTACCGAGTTTCTGCCGGGACCGGGCTGGAGCAACTGGAGTCAAGTCTATGTCAAACCGGGCGAGGTCATACGTTCCCCCAATCCCCGGCGCTATATGATGATTCAAGCGAGACTACTCAGTGAAGACGCGGCAGCGGCCGCCAGCTTAGAGTCGATCCAGATCCATTTCACAGCGCCGTTGGTGGATCGCATCGCTGGGGAAATAGAGCCCAAGCGGGATGTCCCCAGTGGCGAGCTCACGGATTTCGACCTCTTTATCCGCCCCTCTTTTGCTGCTCGAGACCCGGGATTCGACCGCATCCGTCTCGTCGCACCTTCGCGAGCGAATATTGAACTGCGCCAAGTGAGTTTAGGAGACGAAAGCGAATTTGTAGCCGGAAACGAGGAAAAATTTGCCGAGGTGGAAAAAGGCCGTTTTGAGAATGGGGCGGGGGAGCAACTGGACTTGACCAAGGTGGCGAGCGATACGCTGCAACTCGGCCTGCCAGGGGTACTGCGGCGAGGCAGTGCGGATATTGTGCGGGTCTCTTTTTCGTCGCGCGTCTTCTTGAGCGGTGCCACTTTTGCCGCCGAAGTTGGGCGCTCGACGCAAGCGGACAACTGGCAGCGGGTGGATCCAGCGGATCCGGTAGGGGATGAATTAGCCGCTGGTGAGGGGTTGACAGTATTGACGACTGCCCGCCGCGGGCAGATCGGGACAATCGAGGTAGATCCCGCCACTTTTACCCCAAATGGCGACGGCATTAACGACACGGCTGTCTTTTCGTTTGCCGTGCTCAAAGTCAATGTAGCTAGGCAAGTAGTGGTCTATTTATACGACCTAGCAGGTAGGGAAGTGAGGCGTCTTTCTGAGATGCGCAATATGGCGAATGGGCTGTATAGTCTTGCTTGGGACGGACGGGACGAAGGGGGAACGTTAGTGTCTCCGGGCCTTTACCTCGCCCGTATTGAGGTAGATGACGACGCAGGGAATGACAACTCGGCTGTCCGCCTAGTTGGGGTGGCGTATTGACTTTTGCGATGCGTCGGTGGTCGCATAACGGCCGTTGACACTCGCTGGGAGTGCGGGCGGGCCACAGGCCCGCCCCTACCGACTATTTATCAAATTCAATTATTACGGCCACTTACCATTCTCTACTGCTTCGCTACTCGTACAGCTCCACTGCGGTTTCACCTCGGGCAAAGCGCTGTGCCGTCTGCACTGCCGACTGACTTCCTGTATTACGCCGCACATCCGTAGCCCACCGGGCCAGCCCTACCAGCAACTGTCCCCGCGCCGGATGGTCGGCGCAACGGTTCCACTCCTCGCTGACCGTACGCAAGCCGTGCAGCAAATGCCAGCCATTGTCGTCCTTGAGGATGGCTTGGCCCAATTCGCGCAGCAGACAGTCGCCGTCAAAGCCTCGGTGTAAGTACTCGCGCACCAAGCGGCCTACCTCGCGGATCTGGATGGTCTCAATCGCCTCGATTACCTCGGCTAGGGCCTCGTCTTGGCCAGCGGACGCTTCTTCCGGGGTTGGGTGTGTTCTTAGGGGCCGGGGCGTGATATTGAGCCAGCGGTTTTCGAAGAATTGCCAAGCCGCGTGGTACAGGGCTCGGGCCGCGACCTGATCACCGGCGAAGCGCCGAGCCGTGCGCACGGACGCGGCTAAGAGCATTTCGTGGTTCAAATCGAACCAACCGGGACTCATATTCACCGGCGTGCGGGCCATGCGGTCGGCCGCCAACAGCACCATGGTGGAGACCACCTGCTCGATATCGGCTCCCGCTTTTAGCACCCGGGTCACTGCGCCAAAGGTCTCTTCTATGTCGCCGCTGACCAAGCCGGCGGCCAACAGATCCGAGTCGAAATCCCCCGAACCGGACGCGTACTGGGCGATCACCGGCTCCACCTCGGCGAACAAGTCTATGGCCTCCCGCCGGGCCTCTTGCGGGGCCGGTCGATTGCGGCCCAGCATTTTGGCGGCTAGATTGCACACCAAGAGTTGGGAGCGGTCCCAGCCGAATTCCTCCAGTAACTCGGCTAAATAGCCCAAGTGGATCAGCGTTTCGGTCATGCCCAGCAGATAAGGCTCGACCGCGCACTCGTACAACAGCGGCACAATGCGGTCGTCGCAGTCGCCCAAATGCCGAGCGGTTACTAGGCATTTCTCAATGCCCTCCCAGGTCTTGTCGGCGCTGAAGATATGGACCCAGCGGGCCAGTTTGTCCCAGTTTATCGGCTGCGGCAGCGGGTGGATTTGGGGGCGGTCTCCGGCCCGTCCGGCGGCCCCAGAGGCCGCCATCATGAGGGGGATGAGGCGGTCGGCTGGCTCGTACAGGCGGGCCACCTTCACGCCGTTGACCAGCAGGGCCACGTCGCGGCCGCCATCGGGGCCTCGCTCGGTGGCGATAAAGCGGCCCATGTGTTCCATCAGCAGGTGCAGCGTCTCATCTTCGGAGACCCCTCGGGCCAGCAGGATGGCGATGGCTTTGGATAAAGTCCAATTGTCGCCGCTGAGCAGTCCTTCCTTCAGAAGCAGGAAGTGGGCGTCGCCTCGCTTGGAGTTGGCCCCAGCCACATCGATAAATACCTGACCGTCTCGTTCTTCCACCGGATAGGTGTCTAAATCGTCGCAGCCGCCGGTGAAACAGCCGCCGCCCCGCATGTCGTAGCTCCAGCCGTGCCAGTCGCAGGTGAGCACGCCATTGCGCACCCGACCCCGGGTGAGGGGGTACCCCATGTGCGGACATTGGTTGTCTGTGGCGTACAAGGTACCTTGGTGGCGAAAGAGGGCCACGCTGCGGCCCTCAATCCGCACCGCCTTGGGCCGGCCTTCCTCCACTTCGTCGGCGCGGGCTACTGGTACGAAAGTACTCGTTTGTTCGGACATGGTTTTCTCCTTAGTCCTCGAAGATATCTACGGCGGTGTGGCCTTGGGCAAAGCGCAGAGCCGCGCGCGCGGCCGAGCCACTGTCTTTGTTGGTGCGCACATCTGTGGCAAAGCGGGCTAGCCCCACCAGAATCTGCAGCCGAGCTGGGTGATCGCTTGTGGCAAAACGCTCCCACTCTGCGAAAACGGTCCCCAGCGTGGGGAGTAGCTGATGGGCTGTGTCGTCCCACAGGATGGCCCGACCCATAGCTTCTATCAGGGATTCTCCCGGGTGACCGGCTAGTCCATAGGCCAAGACGCGGGGGCCTACTTCTTGGACATTGAGCGTCTGGATGGCCTCCACAATGGACGCTGGATCCTCTGCGGTCGCCGAGGTAGTCAGAGGCTCGCTCAGGGGGCGGTAGGGAATGTTGAGCCAGCGGTCGTCGAAGAACTGCCACGCTGCGTGGACTAGCCCTCGGGCCGCGGCTGTGGGACCTCCGTAGCGCTGCACTGTGCGCAGGGCTGCGGCCAAGTTGAGTTCCCGGGTGAGACAGGGCCAGCCCGCCTCCACGTTCACCGGCACTCGGGCCATGCGGTCGGCTGCCAGCAATAGGCAGGTGTCGATGAGGCGGTCGATACTGACTCCGGCTTCTAGCTGTTGGGTCAAGGCTCCAAAAGCGGTTTCCAAATCGGCGCTTACTAGGGCCTTGACCAAGCTGTCTTCGTCGTAGGGGACTTCTGGATCGCCGGCTTGGACTTGGGCTAAGACTGGTTCCATGTCGTCCATGAGGGCAATGGCGTCTCTGCGGAAGCGCTCGGGCTCGCCGCGACCTCGACCTACTAGCTTGGCCCCTAAGTTGAAAACCAACTCCCCGGCTTGATCCCAGCCGAATTCTTCCTGTACTCGGGCCAAGTGATCCAGCCAAATAATATGGTCGGCAAAGCCGAGAAAATAGGGGGTTGTCGCACAGTTGAAGAGCAGGGGGAGAATGTTCTCTTGATATCCCGCGTGGCCAGCGGTGAACAGGCAGCGCTCAATGCGCCAAGCCTGGCCGTCGCGGGAAAAGGT
>JAJEEZ010000494.1:0-3465 GCA_022820705.1 Candidatus Latescibacterota bacterium
GGCAACCCTCAGTGATGTCATAGATGATGCCGCCGGAGCGGGAGGGGATAGCATTGTTATTAACTCTATCCAATTTATGATTGATGATACTACACCATTACAAACCGAGGCGCGTAGTTTGGCGGTAAAGGATGCTGAAGCGAAAGCACAAACCTTAGCGAAAGCAAGTGGTGTAAGGCTAGGAGAACCTCTTACTATTACTGAAAGTACCTATTTCGAAGGTCCGCCAATCCCGTTTGCGACTGCAGAAGCAGCCTTCGATGATGCTGCGCGTACTGCCACTCCCATTGCCCCAGGTGAACTCGCTGTCACTGTGACTGTCACTGTGGTGTATGAAATTGAGTGAACCGTTTTAAGACTTCCTTTTCCACTTCGTCGTAATCTATCTTTCCCACCCACTGCGCTACGATCACTGCAAACCTACCACCGCGTTGCCGCTTTTGTCGCCGATGTCAAGATAGCCGACAAGACCGCAATTAGGCAAAGAGACGCGCGATTTCGTCCACCGAGAAAGTAGGCAATGGCGTCAGGTGGCCATCGCGGCGTAGCTGAAGCCCGAAGGAAGGGGGACGGACCGTGCCGATGCGGGCTGCGGCTATGTTGGCGTCGTGCAGGGCTGCGAGTATGACATCGGCGGAATCGGCTGTGCAGCCGATCAGTAGCGCACCCGAGGAAATCACGCCGAGGGGATCGAGTTCAAAGGCTGTGCAGAGACGCGTTGTGGCCGGATCGATGGGCAGCGCATGGTAGTCGATTTCCGCGCCCACAGCGGATGCGGTGACCAATTCCCACAGCCCCGTGGCGACCCCGCCTTCGGTCGGATCGTGCATGGCGGTAACTCGTCCGGCTTGGGCAGCGACTTGGGCGTCGCGCACGACGCTGATGCCGGGGGTGTGGAGGAAGTCGGCGCAAGTGTCCAAAAAAGTGGACTTGCAGCCGAGGTTGCGTAGTTGCGCGCGTTTTTCGCGGGCGATGATGGCGGTGGCTTCAATGCCCAAGCCCTTGGTCAGGAGCAGAGCGTGGCCGGGCCGCAAACCCGAGGAGCGCACCAAGCGATCTCGCGTGGTTTCCCCGAGCATTTGGCCGATGACTAAGGGGCGGTCGAGTCCGTAGGTCACCTCGGTGTGGCCGCCGCAGACGGCGATACCCAAGCTCTCGGCAGCTTGGTGAATGGAGCGAAAAATGGATTCCGCCAACTCGGGCGTGGCGCGTTCTGCGGGGAGGAGGATGGTGCTGAGGAAGAAGCGGGGCGTCGCTCCCATAGCGGCAATGTCGTTGGCATTGACGTGGACTGCGTACCAGCCAATTTCGTCACTGGCGAAGGTGATGGGGTCGGTTTTGGCCACTAGCAAGCGGTCGCCGCAGTCGATGACCGCTGCGTCTTCGCCCACAGTCGGTGGCACGAGCAGGCGTTCGTGGCGGTGGGTATAGGCCGAGAGCAGACGGCTTAGTTCAGCGGGAGGCAGTTTGCCGGCTGAGTAGGTCTTCACGGGGCGTAGAAGGCGATGATGGCTTGAACGAGAGCGGGGATACTGCTTTCGCTGGGCTGTACGTGAACGGCAAACCCGAGCTGGTGTACGGCTTCAGCCGTGGTCGGGCCGATGCAGGCGATGTGGGTGCGGGCGAATACGGCCTCCGCGCGTTCTGATCCTAAAACCTGATGAAAATTGTGGACGCTGGAGGGGCTGGCGAAGACGATGAGGTCGAGTTTGTTCTCGGCCAGTACGGCGGGGAATTCGACTTGGTCTGGCAGGCGATTTACGTATGTCGTTAGGTGGTGAACTTGGGCACCGCGTGCGGCGAGCGTATCGGCGAGTTCGGTGCGCCCAATGGAAGAGGCGGGCAAGAGGATTTCTTGGCCGGTCACATCGAATGCGGCAAAGGCGCTGGCTAGTGAGGCCTGCGATTGGCGCGGGGGCACGAGGTCGGGGACTAAGCCCTGTTGGCGCAGCGCTGCGGCCGTAGCCAAGCCGACGGCCGCTATGCGCGTGTGGGCAAAGGCCCGGACGTCGAGGCCGCGCTGGCAGAGCCGGTTGCAGAAAAAAGACACGCTGTTGGGGCTGGTGAAGACGATCCAAGCAGCGTGCTTGAGCCGGTCTTGGGCTGCATCCACAGCAGTCCAATCGTCGGGCGGGCCGATGTGCAGGAGGGGTAGCGTTGATACGGCCGCTCCTTCGGCTTCGAGGCGCTGCTGGAGGGGGCCAGCCTGTTCGCGGCTGCGGGTGACGAGCAAGCGGCGGCCAAAGAGCGGTTTGCTCTCAAACCAGTTGAGCTCTTGGCGCAGCGCGACGACTGGGCCGATTGCGATGAGGGCCGGCGAGCGTATTTGCTGGGCAACGGCGCGGTCCGGCAGGTGTTGGAGATCGGCGACGACTGTGCGCTGATCGGGCCAAGTGCCCCATTCAATGGCCGCGGCTGGCGTCGAGGCTGACCGGCCCCGAGCGACGAGATGTTGGCATATACTGGCGAGCTTGCGGACGGCCATGAAGATGACGAGAGTGCCGTCAAAGGCCGCTAGCTGATCCCAGTCGATGGCCGCGTCGGGCTTAGCTGGATCCTCGTTGCCGGTGACTAGCAGTGCGGCCGAGGCCGTGCCGCGATGGGTTAGGGGAATGCCCGCGTAGGCCAAGACGCCAGAGGCCGCAGAGACGCCGGAGACGATTTCAAAGGGGATACCGGCTTGGCGCAGGTGCAAAGCCTCTTCGCCGCCGCGACCGAAGATGAAGGGATCGCCGCCTTTGAGGCGGACGACGACATGGCCTTGGCGGGCGCGATCGACTAGGAGCGCATGGATCTCGTCTTGGGAGGGGTTTTTGCGGCCGCCGCGTTTGCCGACCGCGATTTGCTCACATGTGTTGGGCACTAGGTCGAGCAAGCGGCTGTCGAGGAGGTTGTCGTAGAGGACGACGTCGGCTTCGCGCAGATAGCGCAGGCCCTTGAGGGTCAGCAGGCCAGGGTCGCCGGGGCCGGCTCCGACGATATACACGGTGCCCGGAGTGGTGTATTCAGAGGACATTAGGGTACCTGCAAAAGGGCATCGGCACCTTGGGTGCGCAGGGCGTCGGCGAGGGATTCGGCGAGGGATTCGGCACAGTCGCGGGGGGCACGCTGTTCGGCGCGCAGCAATTGAGTGCCTTCGGGATGGCCTACCAAGCCGTCGAGCGCGAGGAGGGCACCTTCACTACGGCCCCAAGTGCCGACGGGCGCGTGACACCCGGCGCGCAGGGTGTGCAGCAGGTGACGCTCGGCTTGCACTGAGGCTAGGGTTGGAGCGTGGTTGAGGGCTGCGACTGTGGCACGCGCAGAGTGATCGACGCGCATTTGCAGTCCTAAAGCGCCTTGGCCGGGCGCGGGCAGAACCTGATTCAGGGGCAGATAGCAGCCGATGCGCTCCTGCCAGCCGAGGCGGTTGAGTCCGGCAACGGCCAAGACCACGGCATCGCACTCACCGCGCATGGCCTTGTC
>JAJEEZ010000149.1:0-12455 GCA_022820705.1 Candidatus Latescibacterota bacterium
GAAAGGCTCGCCCACCAGTGCTTGGCGGTGTCCAGACAGGCGGTTCCGGTTAAGATCGTCCCGAATATGCGACTGACCGTCCGGGTGGTGGACGACTATGGTAAAAGGGTTGACCTTCTCAATCTGCCCCGGTTGATCTGCCCGCCCGAGAATGGTATGCCACAGTTCTTGGCCCTCGGCATCCACGCGCCAAGCGTGTAGCCAGCCTTGGCGCAGTTGCGCTTGGACGGAACCGCCGACTGAGGCCGGTAGGTCCTCCGAATGGTACCAAGAGGTTGCGGCGGCTTCTGAGGCGGCGACGATCAATCCGGCTACGAGGCCGGTGCAGAGAATTTTAGCACAAGTCATGGTGAAAACCTCTCGCTAGGGGTTAGTGGGTCGGAAACTTGTCGGTGTCGTCGAGCAGGTAATTCAGTTGAGTCTGGCTCGGCGCTTCGCCGTCCTTGCTGAGCCAAGCTATTCGACACTCGCGGTTGAGGAGGACGGATTGGGGGAAGTTCCAAACGCCGTAGCGCTGGGCACTCGCGCCTTCGTCCACTGCTATGGGCAACTCATAACCGCGTTCGGCGACGAAGGCATCCGCATCGTCGGCTTCTTCGGCGCTGTGGATGGCGATGACGACGAGGCCCTGATCTTTGTGCTTTTTGTATAACTCGTCATAGTGGGCGAGTTGTTCGATGGATTCGGGCGACCAAGTAGCCCAAAAGTGCAGCAGTACCACTTTACCCTTGAACCACCCTATGCGGTCGCCGTGCTCAATGGGGTTGATCCAGCGCTGGGCTTCGATATTGAAGGGTATGGCACCCCGGGCCAACTTGTAGCGTTGCTGCTTAAAGTCCAGCATGAAAGGGGAGGCATAGCTGGCTATCAGCATTCCGCTGCTGTCCCAGACATGGGCGTCGTCCCAGGTCAAAAAAGCTCCGTCGGCGAAAGCGCCCTTATTCGGCTTTTCCGGCACGAACGTCGTGGGAGTCAGGCGAATGAGCGTATCCCAATGGTCCCTATTCGGTCCTAGAGCTACCCAGAGTTGCCCATCTTTCTCCCATTTGAAGATGCCGCGTTGCAGAACCCGAGGGGGTGAACTTTGGCCAATGCTGCTGGCGAGGCTGGCGAATGCCTCCGGCACTCGTTTTTTGATCAGAGCCAAAGTGGTGGGGTCAAGGCTGGCGAACGCCTCCGGCCCCAGTTGTTTGACCAGACCCGCCAGAGTAGTGGAGTCAACGCTGGCGAACGCCTCCGGTGGTATTTCTTGGAGCTTATCCGGAGTCATATTCACACGGTAGCTGTTCCCGTTCCCGTCAATGCCATTCTGGCGGAGGGTGGTGTCGAGGCTAGCGAATGCCTCTGGTGCCAGTTGTTGCCGATGGGCCGCTAGGGTCGAGGGGAAACTCTGAAAGGTGTCACGGACGAAGTACATGCCGTTGGCGTGGCGCACTTCGATGGCGGTGTTGCCGCCGAGTTGTTCGAGAGTAGGAGGTTGGTTTGGGTCGGCTTCGGCGAGGATGAGGTGCCAACGGGGGTTGTCGTTTTGGTCGAGGCGGCGGGCGTGCAGCAAGCCATCGACAATATATGCCTCTATGCGCTCGCCCGGACCGGTCCAAGGAGAGTCGCCAAGGGGGACGGACTCGCTCCACTGGGCTTGGTCGGCTGGGTCTGCGGCTGCGGTGATGTAGGGGCCGCTGAGGAGCAGAGCTGCCGCTGCGAGGATTTGGTACTTCATCGAACGAAAGGAACTCATCTGAAGTCTCCTTCTAGGTGTCCCCGGATAAGGTCGGGGGAGGTTGATGGACGGTCTATTGCTCTATAAGAGCCTCTCGTCCAAAATGCGTAAACTGTTTTTACGGCTCTTGGAATCGACGTAATGCACATTTTGTGCCATAAATCAGGGTCGAGAACAAAAAATCCTTTAGGAGTTACCCTAAAGGATTGAAAAACATGGGGGTTAAATAGTGAGAAATACTTTTCTACGAGGAGGGCATTAGATGTCGTTGCAAGCCTGATCTACGATTTTCCGTTCAAACAAACGACTTTTGAACGACTTTTGAACGACTTTTTACGAACGGCGACTTCTCTAATTCGCGATCTTCCGCACAAGCTCTTACTGCGAGGGCCTTTCTGGCCGTTGCAACCCGTGCTTGCGCATTCGATACCGCAGCTTCTCCGGGCCCATGCCCAACAACCGAGCCGCCCCTCGCGGACCATAGATCCGCCAGTTCGTGGCTCGGAGGGCCGCTAAAATGCGCTGCTTTTCGTCCTCATCTTCAGTATCCCCGTCGAAGTCTTGTTCAACAGGTAGGGCAAGCTCTGTCTCGGCAGCCTGAAACGGCACGTCCGCCACCTGAATGACGTCCCTGTCGCCCAACACGACCGCCTGCTGAATTACGTGCTCCAACTCGCGCACATTCCCCGGCCACGCGTATTGCTGCAAATGCGCCACCAACTCCTCGCCCAAAACCGGCGTCGGTCGCCCTAGCTGTTCGGCACACCGGCTGGCAAAATGCGCCGCCAAGAGCGGGATATCCTCCTGACGCTCCCGCAAGGGCGGCAGTACTACCGAGAGTACGCTCAGCCGATAGAACAGATCCTCGCGGAACGTCCCCGCCTGAATGGCTTCTTCGAGGTCCTTGTTGGTCGCAGCGACGACCCGCACATCTACCGGGATGGACTGCTCGCCGCCGACGCGCGTCAGGTGACCCTCCTCCAAGATGTGGAGCAAGGCCCGTTGGGAGTCTAAGGGCAGATCGCCCACTTCGTCGAGGAACAAGGTGCCGCCATCGGCCCGTTCAAAGTAGCCGATCTTTTGCGCGTTTGCGCTGGTAAAGGCCCCCTTTTCGTGGCCGAATAGTTCGCTTTCGATCAGCCCGGCGGACAGGCCCCCGCAATTGACCGCTATAAAGGGACTTGCTTGGCGCGGGCTGAGATTGTGGAGCAGCCGCGCCAGCACGCCCTTGCCGACTCCGGTCTCGCCCAGCACCAGCACCGTCATATCCGTCTCGGCCATTGATTCGACTTGTTCGAGGAGCCGTGCCATGGCTTGGCTCTGGCTGAGAAAACCCTGATTCGAGACCCGCAGCATTTGCTCTAGACGCCGGAGATGAGTGGGGACTACTTGCACTTCTAGGCGAGCTACGTCCGACATCAAGCCATCCCGATCTACGGTCCGCACCTCAAAGTGGAACAGGCCGGCGGGCACGTCTTGGTACGTCACCCGATTGGCGGGCGTGAATGCGCTCCACTCTTCTGCCGGACCGTGGCCGACGAGCCGGTGGCTGTAGCGCATCTGCTCGGCCCCGCTCCTGAAGCTGAGACCCTGGAAGTGGAACTGAATCTCGGGGGTGCTCTCCGGGCAGGACACGGCTTGGGGTTCATCCCAGGTACGCCCGGCCACGACTTGGCGGATGCGGATGCGAGGCGGCGTTTCTCCAGGCTGATACGCAATGAGGCCAGCCCGCGTCCCGAACCACAGTTGGCCTTGGCTATCGCGCAGAATGGCATCGACGATATTTTCAAGCGCGGACTTGCCGAGGCGGATGCTTTGGAAGGTTTGACCGTCGTACTTCAGCACGCCGCCGCCGCTGGTTCCAATCCACAGACATGCTTGCTGCGAGTCGGCCACCAAGGCCATAATGCCATTGGCGGACAGATCGCCTTGGTCTGCCGTAAATTGGCGCACTTCTTTGGCTTGGTAGGAAATGGCGAAAAGGCCGTGAGTGGTTCCCACCCAA
This sequence comes from Candidatus Latescibacterota bacterium, assembly GCA_022820705.1. Lineage (GTDB taxonomy): Bacteria > Latescibacterota > UBA2968 > UBA8231 > UBA8231. Next base: position 3,726 of record JAJEEZ010000149.1, read on the forward strand.
ATCGCGTCTTGGTACTCACACAAAGCATTCACATAGCCGACGGCCTCTATGCCGGCCATGTCACACGCACGGAGATGACCATCCTTGTAATTGTATAGAGCTGGCCTTGTTCCATACAGACCCATCCAGAAGGAGCCTTCTCGATCCTGTAACACGACTCTATAACCCAGAGGCCGCAGATCTTCAATCGCAATGAAGCGGTTTGCTTCGATCCGTCCCAGTTGCCACTCGGAAGTGCAGGCGATTAAGCGCCCTTCCCGGCCTTGGAATAACATATTGATTTCTACACCCTCTGCAGTCAGCGCGACCGCTTGGGTTTCTCTACCTACCGACTTGAATACTTGTCCCTCGGGGCCATTGCTCCAAACCTGCCCTTGTCGATCTACTACCATAGACAAGACGGTATAACCGACCTCCACCGGCCGGATCTGGTTGTCCTCTAAGCAGGCCAAGCCTCCGGTCGTGCCAATCCAGATCCGGCCCTCCTGATCTTCTCTCAGACACCGAACCTCGCTGTCGGGCAGGCCGTCTTTTTTGTCGTATAGCTGAATACTGGTTGGATCGCAAAAGATCAGCCCGCCTCCCCACAGCCCTACCCAGATATTTCCCTCGCTATCCTCGTAGGTCAGGCGCGTGCCCGAAAAGTGAACACCTGGCAAGTTGGCTGAGAAAGGATGCCATTCCTCTCCGTCGTACACTAGCACACCTCGGCGGCTCAGCCAGAGCTGATCGCGGTCGTCCACGCGCACATGGCGCGTTCCATTCAGGACGACTTCCGCCCCCTCAGCCCCATCGTCCACGCGGATGATCTCGAATTGTCGGCTCGCGGGATCGTAGCGGCCTACAACCACTTCTGTGCCTACGTAGCGGAAACCGATCCACAGGTTGCCAGCAGCGTCTTGAGCGAAATTCCAAGGCCACTGCAACTGCACAGCGTCATGTTCATCACCTGAATCTGTATTCATGCGCTGGCCATCCATGCTGAGGACTCCGCGCCCCTGCGTCGCCAGCCACGTCGTACCCGCCGAGTCGGTCGCCATGTCGTACACCAGTCCTAGGGGCTTACCCGCTAGTTCCGTCATGCACTCTACGCACCGTCCTTCGACGAACCGACCCACTCCCGCTGTGGTCAGCACTCGCATCGAGCCGTCGGCTTGGGGTTGCAGACCGAATATGTCGTTGGAAGGTAGCCCGTGTTCGGTGGTGTACACCTGAAAGCCGCGCCCGTCGTAGGCTGCTATTCCACCGCCGAACGTGCCGAATAACAGCCGTCCGTCCGCATCTTCGTCAATAGCTGTTACGGAGAGATGGGGCAGCCCATCCGACAGGCCGAAGGTGTCAAAATGCGCTCCGTCGAAGCGGCTTACGCCGCCGTCGGTTGTGCCGATCCAGAGGAGGCCGTGGCGGTCTTGGTGGAAGGCTTCCACGTACATCCCAGCCAGCCCGTCGAAAACTGTGTATTGCTGTCCGAGGATGTGGCCGAATGCCTTCTGCTGGCTCGGGGCCGCGTGGTTCATCTTAACCTCGTTCATCGTTCATCGGGGCGACCGACCATAGGGGCGATTCGCGAATCGCCCCTACCCCTACGATGGCGTCGGCGCGTCTTCCCGCAACAAGCCTTCCGCCTTTAGCTCGGCCCAGAGATCCGTTGGTATTTCGTGCTGAAACCACTGGGCGTTGGTCTCGATGTGCGCCGGTGTCTGCGCTCCTGGGATAATCGCTGCGACGAGGGGATTTCCGAGCGGGAACTGCATGGCGGCGGCGGGCAAGGGCACGTCGTGCCGCTGGCAGACGGTTTGGATGCGGCGGGTCTTTGCGAGGATTTCGGGCGAGGCGGTGTCATAGGCGTAGCGGGCACCTTCGACCGGGCCGGAGGCGAGGATGCCGGAAGCGAAAACCGCGCCGATGACGATGCGCACGTCGCGCTCCTCGCAGAGCGGGAACTCCCCGTCGAGGGAGTCCTGGTCCAAGAGCGTGTAGGGCATGGCGACGATGCAGAAGTCGAGGTCGGCCGCGTCGAGCAAGCGCGGCATGGCCCCCATGCGGTTGAGGCCCGCGCCGACGGCCTTGACTAGCCCTTGGGAGCGCAGCTCGTCGAGGGCGCGCCAGCCGCTGGTGATTAGGTGGTTGACGTGGGCGGAGAAGCGCTGCTCGCTGTCGTGGAAGAAGCTGTCGAGGTCGTGGATTAGGAGCAGGTCAATGGAGTTGAGGCCCAGCCGCTGCAAGCTGTCTTCCCACGAGCGCATGATGCCGTCGTACCCGTAGTCAAAGCGGAAGTCAAAGGGCAGGCCGCCGATCCAGAAGCCCTTTTCGAAAGAATCGAGGTCGCGGGTAGCCGTGAGCACTCGGCCGACCTTGGTCGAGAGCACGAAGTCCTTGCGCTCCTGCTGGCGGAGAAAGTAGCCGAGGCGGTGTTCGCTTTTGCCGTAGCCGTAGAACGGGGCAGTGTCGTAGTAGCGGATGCCAGCGTCCCAGGCCGCTTGTAGGGTGTCTTGGGCTTGGGTTTCGCTGACTGGATCGAACAGCTCGCCCAAAGGCGCACCGCCAAAGCCGAGCGTGCTTAGCTCGACGCCGGTGCGCAAAGCGCGCGTGGGGATGGTGGACATAGGATGCTTCCTTTCGTTTGCAGGTTGCTCTAAAGATTGTTAGAAGCGGCCGTGATGCGATTCGGCTGGCGCTTGGTACTCCACTTTGAGGTGGGGTGTTTCGAGCAGTTTGTGGCCCTCTATTTTGGAGGTCAGACAGCTTTCGAGTGCGCCGCTGACGATTAGGGTGCGCTCGGCGGGAAAGGGCGCACGGCCGGTCTCGATCATTTCCCAGATCTTGGCCACCAGACAGGCCGAGTACGTGACGTTGGGCGTTGGGGGCAAGAAAAATTGGGTCGAGATGGGATCGTCTTCGCCTGCTATCTTGCAGGCGAAGCAGTAGTCGCGGATGGCGCCGTTGAGCATCAGGAGAGTCGTCTTGAGGCCGTCGTTGTGCTCGATGAAGTACGCGGCTGGCTCTTTGACGAGCTGGGGTAGCTCGCCGTTGCCGAGCAGGTCTTGGGTGCGGCCGTCCTCGTCGGTTTTGCCGCAAGGAGAGTCGCTGCGCGAGAGGGCGGAGTCTAGCAGTCTTAGTGAATAGCGGCCGTCCTCACCCGCCTTCCACACGGCATCTCCTTCGATCAATTGCACGGATTTGACGCCGGTCTCGCCGCCGGAGCGGCGCTCGATCATGCACTGCATGGCCTCTAGCGCGTGGTAATCCATGGGGTCGGAGCCGCCGACGCCGACCATCAGTGCCTCTTCAATCTGGCAGCCCAAGGGCAGCTCGACATCGGGCAGCCGCCAAGTGACCGGCAGCGACGAACCGGCGAGAATCGGGAAGCCGAGCCGGTGGCCGTCGTCGACCATTTCTCGCGCTTTGTCAAAGCTGTAGGAGAGGTGCTTGTCGTTGTAAACTGGTACGGAACGGCCGTCTTGTTCAAAGACTTGGACGCATTCTTTGAAGAATTCGTAGCGCGGGTACAGAACTTGTCCTTTGTCGTTTCTGGGGTACTCGCCGTGCTCGCCGATGATCAGCACTGCGTCGCAAGCCAGTTCGTCGCCGCCGCAGCGCAGGGCCTCGGCGATGGTGGGGTACACGGCAAAACCGAATTCGCGCGCTCGGTCTTGGCTTTGGTCGCCTTCGGGCTGCTGATCGACGTAGAGCGAGACGATTTTGCAGTCGGGGCGGTGCCAGCGCCCGCCGTAGGGATAGCCGACTACGAAGCGGTCGGCAAAGTGCTGGGCGTGCGAGAGGTAGCGATAGATGGTAGCGATGACGGCGATGCGTTTGGTGGCCATGGGCGATGGGAGCTCCGGGGAAAGAGGCGAGGGGTCCTTAGGAGAAACTAGGTCCTCCAGAAAGTGGATTCTTCGGTGGCTTGGTAGGCGGTGTTTAGATGGGGCGTCTCGATTTGGATTTGGTCTTGCTGAAGGCTATCGACGCCGGCGATGACCAAGCCCGAAGTGAGCAGAGTGCGTTCGACTGGATAGGTTGCTTTGCCGGTTAGGAACATCTGCTCGATGTTGTTGGCCAGCGGACTGAAGAAATTGGCCAGCGTGGTGCGGGCTGGGGGCATGGGCAAGTACATCTGAGTCGAAAGCGGCTCGTCTCTTCCCGCGAGCCGAGCGGCGAAGTTGAAATCTTGGACTAGCCCGTTCATTAGCATCATGGTTGAGAGGAGGCCATCGGCGTGCTCGTACTGGTAGGCGACGGGACTCTCGACTAGGTGCTTGAGTTCGTCGATAGTAGGGAAAGGATTGTTGAACCCCGGTCGTGCCGGAGTGAGCGTGTGGCTGCGGCAGAGACAGGCTTCAAAAAGCTCGCGCGACCACGCGCCTTCGGCGTGCGCTTGCCAGAAGGCATCGTCGCGGTAGGCCCGGAGCCATTTGACCCCAGTCTCGCCGCCCTTTCTGCGCTCGACCATGCACTGCAAAGTTTCCAAGCCGTGAAAGTCGTAGCTATCGACGCCGCCATAGCAGACGCAGACCGCTTCTTCGATCTCGGCACCAAGGGGCATGTCGAGCGAGGGGGTGCGCCAAGTAACGGGCAGCGACGAGCCGGCCATAAAGGCGAAGTCAAGTTCTTGCGAGATATCGTACATCTCTTGGCACCAGTCCCAGTTCCAAGAGAGATGCTTGTCGTTGAACACGGGCGCGCTCTTGCCGGTCGTGCGATAGACCGAGGCGATCTGTTTGAAAAGCTCGTAGCGCGGGTAGAGGTGCTGGTCCTTTTCATTGCGCCCGTAGGTGCCGTGCTCGGCGATGAGCAGGACGCCGTCAACGGCTAAATTTGACCCGCCCAGCGTCAGGGCGTCGGCGACGGTGGGGTAGATCACCATGTGAGGAAAGCGGGTCGCCCGATCTTGGCTTAGGTCGCCTTCGGGGCGCTGATCCACGTACAGCGAGACCAAATCCATGGGCGGGCGGTGGTGTCGGCTGTTCCAGCCGTAGCCTTCTAAGAAGCGGTCGCAGATGTGCTGGGCGTGGGAGTACTTGCGGTACTCGGTGACGATGCCGGCGATTTTGGGGCGATCAGCCATGATATTAGTCCTTCGATAGGGGGCGGAGATTCAGCGCATCCACCGCTTGCAGCCTTGGAATTTTTTTCTTTGGTCGGTTCTTGGCCAAATCGTGATTCCGTTGAAGATTCACCCATAACTCAGGCGTTGTGCCTAGCGCTTGAGAAAATAACTAGGCGGTCTCAAGGGTTACTCCTCGCTTGCCACGTATGATCTCGTTAATCCTCTGAAGGGGAACTTCAAGGTGCTTAGCAAAGGCTATTTGGGTTATTCCCAAGGGTTTCAGAAATTCTTCAAGGAGGATTTCACCTGGATGCGTCGGAATGCGGTTTTCTGGCAGCATGATTGTCTCCAAATTTATCCATTTCACGGTAATCGTGTAAATCATGCACCATTTTAAACCGAGAGGCAACCATGCAGACGATCATTGTATCGCGCAATGACGAAATCTATGAGGCCTTCGCCGATGTGGCTCAAGCGGCCGATGGCACCTTGGTATGCACGTACCGCGAGAGCATGGGACACAGTTCGCGCCCCTTTTCGCGCATAATCGTGCGCCGCAGCTTTGACCGCGGCCTGACTTGGAGCCCGCGCCAAGTGGTGGTAGCGCGCACGGAGGAGGAAACCGCCCAAGGGCTGGGACGGCTCAACTGCTCGCGCATCGCCGCCTGCCGCGACGGAACTTTGCTGCTCATCGTCGACTTGCTACTCAAGGATACTTTTGAAGAATACTTGGAGCCGGGCGTCTGCATGAATCTCCTGTTGCGCAGCCGCGACAACGGAGCCACGTGGGAGGGGCCGGAGGAGACCGGCATGACTGAGGGCATTGTCCCCTCCATTAAGGAGTTGTCCAACGGCGACCTGATCGTCGGTCTCACCGAGCAGTGGCCCGGCCAGCGGGGGACTGAGGATTTCGTCGAAGTGCAGACGTGCTATCTGTCTGCCGACCGGGGACGGACTTGGGAAGGGCCTTTCAAGGTGCCCGATCCCGGAGGTTCGTCCTGCACCGGGGGGCCTTGGCGCTTGAACGAGGGGGATTTCGCCGAAATGGACGACGGCACTCTGGTGCTCTACATGCGCGAGGACGGCGAGGGCCTGAGCGGCTGGAAGAGCTTTTCCGGCGACGGCGGCCGGACGTGGTCAACGCCAGTGCGCACGCACATGATGCGCTGTCTGGGCCGTCCCTCGGTGGGTCGCCTGCGCTCGGGGGAGGTGGCCATTACCTACCGGGTCGCCTGCGGCCTTTCTACGTCCTTGGGGCTTTATGTGGAGACTGCGGCGGAGGCTTTGCGCGGCTCACCTGCCCGGGCGGGTGCTTCAGCCGACCCAGAGCAATCTCAGGGCGACACTGAGGCCCGCTTCGCCTTTTTGGACAACGACCGCGCCTTGTCGGCCGACAGCGGCTATTCGGGCTGGGTGCAACTACCCGACGGGAGGCTCTACGTAGTCAATTACATCACCGACGACGCGCCCCGTGCCCACATTCGCGGCTATGTAGTGGGCCGCGAGGACTGGTATCTCTTTCCCGAGGGGGCGATCCGCGCCAACCATCCCTTGTCGAACAATCCCCACTACTACGACAAGGCCCAGCAAATGGCCCTTGAACAGCAACGCTGGGTTGACGAGCAAGATTGGTCGCGCCGCGTGCCGACGCAGAAATAGACTCGATCAGGCCCGTTCGAGTGCGGTCAGATCAAAGGGATTGGACCAGGCCTTTTGGCCGCGTTCGTCGATGATCTCGAGGCGCACCCAGCGGGCGTTGGCCCTGAGCGCAAAGGTCGCGGTCTCGAAGAGGGCACCGTGCTGATGGTACTCGGTGCCGAAAGAATCGGACACTGCGACGATGCGCTGCGCCGACGAGCAGGACACCGTGGCTTCGACTTGGGTGCGGTCGTCGCCTTCGCGGTCGGTGCGGCGGAGCTGGATGTCGTGGATTGCGGGGCCAGTGCTGCCGTATGACGCGCCTGCGACTAGGGCGGCGACGACTGCGTCGGCGGTGCGCTCTTTGACGCGGACATAAGTCCAGCCTTGGTACGTGTCGCGCTGGTCGGCTTCGAGGGCGTGCGAATCGTCGTTGGCCAGCGCGGGGTAGAGGCGATTCTCTAGATCCATCCAGTCGTCCCAATGCACGCTCGACTCGCCGCGTCCGGCGCAGCGGCAGGTGGTGTTGAAGACCTCAATGCCGGCGAATCCTGAAAGAGGTACCGCGTCGCGCAGGATGTTGACCGAACTCCAATGGGGGTGGGCTAGCCAGACCGCACCGCCTTGGCGGCGGACCTCGTCGATGACGTGCTGAGGCGGCATTTTCGCCGCGTCCATGTCCTCGTGAATATTGATGCAGACGAAGTGGTGCCGCTGGCCGCCGAAGGGATTGTCCGGGTGCAGTTCGGCCCCTTGGACGAGCACGAAGTCGCTTGGGGCTTGGACGGTATCGGTAAAGGTGATTTTGTGGTGGTCGGACAGGCAGAGGAAGTCGTAGCCTTGGCCGACATAGCCGTCGAGCCGCTCCTGGGGCGCAGCTTTGCCGTCGGAGTTGGTCGTGTGCGAGTGGAGGTTGCCCTTGAGCCAGGTGTAGCCGTCGTCACTGCTGAGGGCGAACGGGTTGGTCAGTGCGCCCTTGGGTGCGTTGTCCGACATTTTGGTCCTTTCTCTGGGTGGGGAGTTTGGCGTGGGTCCGCTTGAACGGCATAGTATAGAGCGGCTCTCTTCGGGGAGCAATGGGGCTTATGTTTTAGACCGCCGTCCCAGTCCCACCTGCGAGATCAGCATCCCCGCAAACATCAGCCCACAGCCGACCAGCCCGCGCAAGGGCATTTCCTCGTCTAGCAAAAGCCATCCCCCCAACGCGGCGAAAACCGTCTCCAGACTGAGGATGATGGCCGCGTGGCCGGGGGCCGCTCGCCGCTGAGCCACTACCTGCAAAGTATAGGCCACGCCCACCGACATGACGCCTCCGTAAAACACGGGTACGGCCGCATCGACGAGCGGTTGCAGGGCGATAGGCTCGGTGCCGATGGCGACGGCTGTGCTGAGTAGCGAGCAGACGAAGAATTGCAAAAAAGCCAGCATCGCCCAATCGAGCTGACGCGAGAGGCTGCCGATGACCAACACGTGCCCGGCCCAAAAGAACGCGCTCACGAGTACGAGCGCGTCGCCGCGGGCAATGGCCAGTGGCGGCTCCACACTCAGCAGGTACAGACCGCTGGTCGCCACCAGAGCGCCGGTCCAAGTGCTGCGGCGACTGCGATGCCGTAGCAAGAGACCGAGGATTGGTACCAGAATTACGTATAGCCCGGTGATGAACCCGGCCTTGCCGGCCGTAGTATAGACGATGCCGACTTGTTGCAGGGAAGCGGCGGTAAAGAGAAAAAGCCCGGCGAGTAGGCCTCCTCGGAGGGCGTGGCGGAGGCGGGATGCGAGCGGTGTGGCGGCGGTTCGCAGGATAAAAGGCAAAAGCGGCAAGCAGCCGAGGGCGAAGCGCACGCCATTGAAGAAGAAGGGGCCGACATGCTCCATGCCAGCGCGTTGGGCGACGAAGGCAAAGCCCCAGATCAGAGCTGTGAGCAGGAGCAGGAGATCGGCGCGGACTTGGGCGGAGTGCGCCGTAGCAGTGTTCATATCAGCGCCTGACAGGCAGTCGTCGGCCGGCGTATTTTTGAATCAGTGCAAAGACCACGAGGTTG